>CAZZJU010000010.1:0-26801 GCA_964654805.1 uncultured Thermotogae bacterium
AAGTACAGCTACTTGCGTACCGGGCTCGATAACGACGGTGATCGGGATACGGTGGGAGCGGAATTCGATCCTACAGATGGCATTCATGCCAAGAGTGCCGGCGGGTATGTACAGGCAATTCAACGTCGCCCAAGCAAAACCAGCCTTGACTGCTCTGCTACCGCGGACGGATATACATGTACTGCTAAGGTTGAAGATGATCCGAACAACCCCAGCCTTGCTCCTTCCATTGCTTCCCTGCCGCCGCAGGGAGACATTGTGGACATGTCCGATAGTTCCCAACCCAGCCTGGTGACCCTTACTCCGGGCAGCTGTGGAGCCACGTGCAGCTCGGGTACATTCTCGAAGGACACTGATATAATCGTGGCCAACGTTAGTGTGGGCTACAAACCGAGTGATCGTGTATACCTGCGGTCGAGCGCGTCGCAAAATGTCGACCGATCTGACTACATCCATGGCGATTCGGGTCATAACGGCTCGCTCAACGTTACTGGCATGATCCATACCCTCAACTCGGGGTGTTTCGCGGCGGATGTGGCTGGGCTTGTTCTGGACTCGATAGAACTGGCGGTTGATGACGAGCCCGATCCGGTGGTCGGTGTGGCGGAAGGGCTGGGGGTAGCTGTGGTTGAAGGAACGACGATTCCAACCAGCGATATCCAATCTACTCTCATCGGTGGCTCACGCATTGCCCTTCAGTCTTACGCCCTCACTACGTGCACTGATCTTGACGGCGACGGCATTCCAGGAGTCGTGGAGTCCAAGATCGGTACCAGCGATTCTAAATTCGATTCCGACGATGACGGCATGGATGACCTCAGCGAGATCTATAATGCCGGTGGCTGGTACGGAGGAAATCCCAAGGCATGCCCTGATCCAACCAACCCCGATTCCGATGGCGATGGATTGACCGACGGCGATGAAGACTCAACCTATCACACCGATTTCTGCAATCCGGATACCGATGGTGATACCCTTACCGATGGCCAAGAAGTTGATAGCTGGACCCGTGCCAACGACTGGGATCACGCTAACCCGAACGCTGCCGATACCGACCACGACGGGTTGACCGACGACATCGAGTTCAATCCGGGCGAGATCTTGTCGTCAGTGCCACCGACCGGAAGTACGTTCTCAACGTACGTTAACAACCCAGACACCGACGGCGATGGAATCATTGACGGCGATGAGGACGCAAACCACAACGGTCAGTGGGATGGAACCATCGGCGATAGCACCAGCCAGGGAAGCGGCGAGACTCATCCGTGCATGGCTGATACCGACGGCGATGGACTGTCCGACAGCCAAGAGGAAAGCCTAATCGGTAAGGGACAAGTGAGCGCGATCACCGCTGCCGGGACTGTAACCACTGTTCCGGCGTTGGACACCGATTCCGATAACGACGGTTTATCTGACTATGAAGAGGTGAACATCACCAAGACCGATCCGTTGAACTGGGACACCGACGGTGATGGCATCTCCGACGCTGATGAGTTGATCGCCACCGGCGGCACTTGGCCTCACCGCACGTTCGAGCAAGTGTCCAACCCGCTCGATCCCGACACCGACGATGACGGTCTGACTGACAATATTGAGTACTCCGGAACCGGACTTGGCATCAGCCACAGTCTGGGTGGTAGCCACGACAATGCCTGTCCATACGTGAACAACGCTGACTCGGACAACGATGGATTGGAAGATGGAACTGAAGACGCCAACCATGATGGAATCATTACAAACACGATTGGACACAGCGGTTCTCAGGGCAGTGGTGAGACTGACTTTTGCAATCCGGATACCGATGGTGATGGACTCAACGATGGGCAAGAGGTCCAGCATCTTGGCGGGCTACCGACAACTGCGAATGGATTCACCCCGGTGGTGCCTGAAGGGGTGTCGAGCGTGGTCAAAAGTCCGGGTCCATCACTTGCTTCCACTGTTCCCGCGCTTGATGACGACTCGGACAACGATGGATTATCCGATTATGAAGAACTGACCACCACGGGGACGGATCCGCTAGACGCTGATTCCGATAACGATACAATTAGCGACGCTGATGAGTTGATCGCCACCGGCGGCACTTGGCCTCACCGCACGTTCGAGCAAGTGTCCAACCCGCTCGATCCCGACACCGACGATGACGGTCTGACTGACAATATTGAGTACTCCGGAACCGGACTTGGCATCAGCCACAGTCTGGGTGGTAGCAATGACAATGCCTGTCCGTACGTGAACAACGCTGATTCGGACAACGACGGACTGGAAGACGGAACTGAAGATGCCAACCACGATGGTACATGGGGGGTAAACGGATCCGGAATCACGGTGGGTTCGTTCACCACCCAAGCGAGCAAGACGGTCACTTACTGGGAGACCGATCTATGTAATCCGGATACCGATGGTGACGGCATTGATGATGGCGCTGAAGTAAGCCAGCTCGGCGGTGGCCCGTCAACAGCGACCGGGTTCGAAACCGTCACCCCGGAGGGGAAATCGACCGTTGCCCCGGTAGGACCGAACTACAGCGGCAGCGGCCCGTTATACACGTTCACCCCAACGCCTGGGCCAGCTCTACCGTCTACCGTCCCTGCCCTTGATGTCGACTCCGATAACGATGGTCTATCCGACTATGAAGAGTTGAATACCACCGGCACCGATCCCCTGGATGCCGACTCCGACAATGACACGATTATGGACGCCGACGAGTTGGTCGCCACCGGTGGGATCGCCGGCGCGCATCCCAAGCGCACGTTCGATCAGGTATCCAACCCCCTCGATATCAATACTGATCACGATTACCTGCCCGATCCGGTGGAAGGTTCGTGCAATGATCCCACCTACACCGGTACCGGCCTGAGCCAGCTTGCTGGAGCGATCGGTGGCAACCGCGACAACCTATGTCCGTACGTCAACAACGCCGATTCGGACAACGACGGAGTCAAGGACGGAGCGGTGATCCCAATTACTCACCAAGGGCCGAACGGATATACGTACTCGTATGTGTTCATCGAAGGGTTCCAAGACGTCGCTGCTGCTAATGTCGCTGCCCCGGGCACAGCGCGCACCACGGTGACCCCAGAGGGCGGTGAACAAAACGACGATCAGATATGCAACGTATGCGATTCCGATTCCGATGGCGATGGTCTGCTCGACGGAGAAGAAGTGTCCAAGGGGACCAACCCCGCTGATTGGGACACAGATGACGACGGGCGCAGCGATTGGAGCGAGGTCACTGGTGGTGGACCGGTACCCACTGACCCGTTCGATCCCGATACCGACGATGATGGGCTGCTCGATTCGGCTGAAGTGTTCGGATCGAACCCCACTAACCCGGTGGTGGCTGATACCGACGGTGACGGGCTGTGCGACGGTGGCGCCGGCACGCCATGGATGATAAGCGGAGATCCGCGAGTAGCGGTCAATCCGATCTGCAAGGCGTGCAGCACCCCGGGTAACGCACCGTGTGCAGTAGTTGATCGCTCGGGTAGTGCATCGGGAATCGGTGATCATCCCAATATCAAGGGGTTAGGCGAGGACGAGAACGGAAACGGCGCGTGGGACACGGGCGAGACCGATCCCAACCAGTACGATACTGATGGTGACGGTGAAGGCGACGGGATCGAGAAGCTCGGGTTCTCCACCTCGCGGCAAAGCATGATCCCAGCGACCGATCTGTTCGGCCGACCGATCAAGGTCGTCTACCCATCCGTCGGGTGTATGGATCCGCTCAACCCGGACACTGATGGTGATGGATTGTCCGATGGGTTCGAGGATCGCAACCATGACGGGAACTTCGATTTCCTCCCCACGGAGTTCGATCATGCTGATCCATTACCCGGTCCACCGATTCCGTATCCAACCGAGACCAACCCGTGCGATCCTGACACCGACCACGACGGGGTGAGCGACTACGCGGAGCGTTATCCCGCTACACCGTTCAACCCAACCAACCCACTCGATCACGATACGGACAATGACTACATCCTCGACGGCACCGAAGTTTCATACGTGTGCAGCAACGTAACCGTAGATGATTTAGACAACGACGGAGACGGCCTTATCGACGAGGATCCGCCCGACGGGATCGATAACGACCATGATGGCCTGATCGATGAAGATGGGCCTGATTTTACCATCCGCCATGTCGACAACCTCGATCCGACGAACCGAGATTCGGATTCCGATGGGTTCATCGATGGTCTCGATTCCGATCCGTGCAATTCGGCGCCAATTCCGGTGCTTCAGCCGGTACAGGGACAACCGGTGGATACGGACGGAGACGGGTTCTCCGATACCGCTGAAATGGCAGCAGGAACAAACCCACACAATCCGAAGGATCATCCCACAGCGTTCACTGCTGACCTAGACAGAGACGGAGCAAAGGACGATCGACTATGGTTGAACGATCCAAACAAGGATGGAGTGGCGGATAGCGTATCAATTGATATAGATTCCAATGGACTTGTCGATGTACACGTGCAAATTATCAAAGCGCGCGACTTCAAGACCGGTGATTTCGATGGTGATGGCAACAAAGACGACGCGCGGTACATAGTTGCCTACGCACTATCTAACTATCGCGTAACGCAACCGCGGATCGTGTTAACGATCTACGACTACAACGCCAATCTAACAATCGATAAGATCAAAGTCAGCCAGCAATAGCTACTCCGATGCGTATCCAAGAGCAGGGCCTGGTCACGGGCCCTGCTCTTTCAGCAGCAGCTCTGAATCAATGATTCCCTTGTATACTTCGTACGTCGCTGCTCCGAACACTTCCATTCCATCGATGAAAAATGTGGGGGTACCCGCCACCCCGAGTTTATCACCAATGGAGATTGAGGTCTGCACTGCTTGGGCATAGGTACCAGCTGTCAAACACTGGGCCAACCGGTCCGGATCACCACCCGCAGAAGCAGCGACCGCCCGTATTCGAGTCAAATCTAACGTCTTCGGAAATCCACGCAGGCGCAGGTCGGCAAACATCCGTTCCTGGAACTGCCAGAAGATCCCCTGTTCCTGGGCGCAGAATACCGCTTCCGCCTCCTTGCGTGCTACATCTCCGTGTACCGGATAGGGAAGGAAATACAGTTTAACCTTGCCGGTGTCGATATAATCCCGCTTGATTTCGGGCAATACATCGAGCGCAAACCGAGCGCAGTACGGGCAAGTAAAATCGGAAAATTCGATTATCGTCACCGGGGCGTGGGGGTCGCCTTCTAGCGGCGGCGGAATGGGCAATGACTTAAACAGCGATTCCGGATCAGGCACCGGATAGATCCCACCCGAGTCTGTGCGCAGGAATCTAATCGCCACGGGACAAATCGCTGCTCGCTTGTTTCCGTTTGTCTGTCGTGGTGTCGGGATTACGTTCTTTTCACCATGGATTGTTCCCGTAAACGTCCGCCGCGTTCGGTAACACGGCCATTCATCCACGCATACGCCCGCGCGGCCGTTGCCGGTGATCCGGTTATTCGACAGCGTCAGATCCGTCGCGTCGGCGACAAGCACCCCATCCGCGTTGTTATCGGCAATTGAGCATCCGATCACCCGTGCGGACGACTTTTCCGCCAGTACGAGACCGAACTTGTTGTTGACGATCACCGAGTTGTCGATTCGCGCACTGGCAGCTCCCGACAGCCAAACCCCGGAATAATTATGCGAAAACGTTGTTTCCTCGATTGTCAACTTCGCGGTCCCATTCGCGTACAGCCCGTGGAGCGCGTTGTGAGTGACGTTGCAGTTGGCGAGCTCGAGCCGGATCGCGCCTTGGACGAGGATCCCATCGGCGCACACTTTATTCGCCTTCTCCGCGCAGCTGTCACCGGATGCCCCAGAGATGGTGATCCCGACGATGGAGACAGAGTTTGTCTGAGGACTAGTAAGCCAAACCACTGGATAGCCGGCCAATTTAGCTGTTATCTTCGTCTTATCCGCTCCCGCCCCCCGAAGCGCGATCGGTTTGACGATCTCGATGTTCTCCATCCACGTACCGGGACCAAGCTCGATCGTCGTCCCCGGTGCCGCCGCATCGATCGCTGCTTGGAGCGATTCACCCGGTTCGACAGAGATGATTGTCTGCACCCCGAAACTGCCCACACTGAAGAAGGGCAAAAACAGACCTACAATAACTATTATTCTTAGCATCGTGTCCCGCCTTTCAAATATTCAACCGTTTCCCGTCTCGTCGAGTGTACGCGCCCACTCATCCATCCGCTCTTCAAGCCTCCGGGCAACAATGCTGTGTTCGTTTCCCAAAGCGGCGATCTTTTCGGTATCTCCAGCACCACTCGCCTCCTCGATCAGCGCTTCGAGTTCTTGGAGTCGCGCCTCCAACTTTTCTATTTCCTCCTCCAGAGTGGCGATCGCCTCGGCGCGTTTACGTTGCACGTAGCGGTCCGGTTTCCTCCCTCTCAAACGATGGCGATCGGCTCTTCCCCCGCGCGATTGTCTCTTCGGGTCTTGTGCCCTCCTCTTCCGTGTCCAGTATTCAATGAACGAAACCGGGTACACGCGCAAGAGATCACGATCGATCTCCCAGATCCTCGTCGTCACCGCTTCGAGGAGGGCGCGGTCGTGAGAAACAAGGAGGATAGTTCCCTGATAGTCAAGCAGCGCCTGTTGGAGGATTTCCTGACTCCGCAGGTCGAGATGGTTGGTGGGCTCGTCCATGAGGAGAAGATTCCCTTCAGTGAGGGAGAGAATCGCCAGTGCGAGCCGACTTCGCTCCCCGCCGGAGAGAGCAGAGAGCCGCTTCTTTACGTCATCGCCAATGAACCTAAACCTCCCGAGGACTCCACGCGCCTCTCCGATCGTGAGGTCGAAGCGGGAAAGGAGCGTGTCGAGGACCGTCCTATCTCCGTAGAGGCCCTCCTGTGTCTGGGAGAAGTAGGCGATCCGTACCCCATGCCCGAGTTCGACCGTCCCGGAGAGCGGTGGATGCTCGCCGATGATCGTCCGCAGAAGCGTGGTCTTTCCGCATCCGTTCTCCCCGATGATCCCCACCCGCTCGCCACGGTAGACCGTCTCCGAAGACACGGAAAAAAGCGGTTCATTGTAACCGACCGCGAGGTTCTCGATTCGTAGCACCCTCTTGCCGCTCGGTGTCCCGAGCGGGATGCGGAGGGAGATACCTTTTGCCACTTGGGGACGCTCGATCAGCTCCTTTTCCAGGTGTTCGAGCTTCTTCTCCCTATCCTTGGCCTGACGATGCTTCTGGCCGGCGTGGTGGCGGGCGATGAAGTCCTTATAGCGGGCGATCGTCTCCTGCTGACGTTCGTAAAGCTCGAGTTGCTTTTCTTCCTCCGCGGCGCGCAGGGCACGGGAACGGGTGTAGCCAACGCGGTAGGTTGTGATCCGGCGATTGGCGATCTCCCAGGTACGGTTTGTAACCTGATCGAGAAGGTGGCGGTCGTGAGAGACAAGGATCACCGCACCGGGAAAGTTCATGAGCCTCTCCTCAAGCCATGCCAGTGCGGCAAAGTCGAGATGGTTCGTTGGTTCATCGAGCAGAAGAAGATCCGGAGACTCGACGAGGACGCGGGCAAGGGCAGCCCGCGCTTCCTCTCCCCCAGAGAGTTCCGTTGTGGAGCGATCAAGTTCGCCTTCAGTGAATCCAACTCCAGCGAGTACTTCGCGAATCTTCGCGTCGATCGCGTAACCACCACCCCGGGTGAACTCTTCGTGCAGTTCGTCGTAGCGATGGAGAAGCGTGGGATCATCGCTCTCGGCCATTCGGTGCTCCAGGGCCCGCATCTCCTCTTCCATGGCGATAAGGCGGGCGAACGGCCTTTTCATCGCCTCGTATAGGGTGTCATCCCCTTCCAATCTAGCAATCTGAGGAAGATACCCAACCCGCACCCCACGGGTGATATGGACCTTTCCATTGGTGGGTAACTCTCTGCCGGCGATTATCGCAAGCAGAGTCGACTTTCCGACCCCGTTATCTCCCACCAGGGCGATCCTCTCCCCGGGGTTCACCTCCGCGGTGAACTCCGCAAAGAGGTCATCGCCCCCGAACGATTTCCCCAGTCTCTCGATCTGTAAAAGCGCCATATCTCTCAATGGTACGAAAACCGGCTCCTCAAGGGAAGGAAAACTTTATCTTTCTTCTCCGTCCAAACTGTGGTAGCATTAGGGCGCAATGAAGGAAGGGATGCTGTACGAGAAGCTCGGCAACGGAAGGGTGCGCTGTAACCTGTGCGCCCACCGCTGCGTGATCGCTGCCGGACATCGCGGGATCTGCGGAGTGCGCGAGAATCGTGATGGCACCCTGTACTCCCTCGTCTACGGGAAAGCGATCTCGCTTGCCGTCGATCCAATCGAGAAGAAGCCCCTGTTTCATTTTCTTCCCGGATCGCGCGCCTATTCGATCGCCACAGTGGGGTGCAATTTCACCTGTCTCAACTGTCAGAACCACACAATCTCCCAGTACCCGCGGGAGCACAACGGACAGGTGATCGGCGAGGACATCCCTCCATCCGAGATCGTTGCTGACGCGCTTAACCGTGGATGTCAGACGATCGCCTACACTTACACCGAACCGACGATATTCTTCGAATACGCTTACGACACCGCCCGCCTCGCCCACGAGGCAGGATTAAAGAACGTGTTTGTCTCTAACGGATACATGACCGAAGAGGCAGCCGAGGAGATCATCCCCTATCTCGACGGAATCAACATCGACCTCAAAGGTATATCCGATGAATTCTACCGCAAGATAGCAGGAGGAACCCTCCGTCCAGTCCTCGATTCGATCGCCCGCTTCCACCGCGCCGGGGTATGGGTGGAGGTGACAACCCTCGTCATTCCCGGGATGAACGACACCCCGGAGGAACTGCGCTGGATCGCTGAAGCGATCTACGGGATCTCCCCGACGATTCCGTGGCACATCTCCCGGTTCTACCCGGCATATCGGCTGCGCGATGTACCTCCGACCCCAGTGGCAACCCTGCGCCGAGCGAAGGAAATCGGTGCAGAGGTGGGGCTGCGTTACATCTACCTCGGGAACGTCCCCGGAGAGGGTGAGAGCACCTATTGCCCGGAATGCGGAGCCCGAGTGATAAAGCGGATCGGGTTCGCCGTGGTGGAAAACCGACTGCAAGGCGGGCGCTGTCCTGAGTGCGGGGCGCAGATCGACGGAGTCTTCTTCAGCGCGTAGAGATATCCACCTGCCGCGCCCCATCGGGATGCGGGGTAATCTTCACCACCAGGTCACTTACATCGATGATCTCCGGCACCCGCTCCGGCCACTCGATAACCGTCACCCCTTCCTCAGGTGGGATCAACTGGTCGAGGCCGACTTCGGCGAGTTCCGCCAGGGAAGAGACGCGATAAGCGTCAAGATGGTGGAGAGTGAGTCTTCCCGCGTAAGATTTGTAAATGAGATAGCTCGGCGAAACAACGAGATCAGTGATCAAAAGGCCCTTGGCAATCCCTTTAACGAGCGTTGTCTTTCCCGCCCCGAGTTCACCGATGAGCGAGACGACCATACCCTCCCGTAAGCGCTCGGCGAGATCGATCCCGATCTCCTCCATCTCCTCCGCGGTATGAGCGAGAACTGTCCTATCCATCTATGCTCTCAGCTTGACGCCAAGCTGTGCCAGGCGCCGCTCGATCCGGGAGATCGCCTTCGCTACTTCCTCGTCGGTCAGGGTGCGATCGGGAGCGCGCAGTGTGAGCTCGTAGGTAAGGGATTTATACCCGGACGCCACCTGATCCCCTTGATAGAGGTCGTAGAGGAACACACCCTCCACCCGCTTTTCGGCCGCGATTGCCTTGCGCACTTCCTCTTCCGGCAGCTCCTCCGGCACAAGGAGTGAGAGATCGCGCTTCGACGCCGGGTACCTGGGAAGCGGAACAAACTCGCTGCTCTCCGTCTTCAGCGCGAAGAGAACCTCTAAATCGAGCTCGAACAGGATCGTACGCACCCCGTCGAGCCGCTCGGCAGCGATCCGCGGAGAGAGTTCACCAAAGATCCCGACCTCATCTGTTCCAACAAGGATCCGTGCTCCACGGCCCGGGTGGAAGAACGTGGGTGGATCCGCACTTTCGATCCGAGCACCGTTGATCCCGAGCCCGGATAGGAGATCGACAAGGATCCCCTTGACCGCGAGGATATCGACTTCTTCCTTGCCGCGCAGCGGGATTCCAGTACGGCCGAAGAACGCCGCGGCAAGCCCGTCCTTTTCCTTATCGTTCGTAAAAACGCGGCCGGTCTCGAAGATCATTCCTCCGACCACTCCCCGGTTCAGGTTCGTACGCACGACCGCGAGCAAGCCAGGGATAAGTCGATCACGCAGCATGTTCTGATCGGCGGCCATCGGATTCCTCAGCCGCACGAGCCCATCGTCGGAAAGCCCCAGAGCTGCCCGCCAATCGGCCTTGGCAAACCCGTCGGTCACGACTTCGTTGACCCCAAGTCCGGTGAGGATCTCCCTGGCCCGGTCCTTGTACGCCTCGAGCGGCGCTTTGCGTCCCATGTGCAGGACCGCCCGCGGCGGGAGTGAGGGGAAACGATCGTACCCGTAGATCCGGCCGATCTCTTCGATCAAGTCGGCCTCGCGGGTTAGATCAGTACGGAAGGTCGGGATATGGGCAATGAGCGCATCGCCATTTTCCTCCACACCAATCTCCAAGGTACGGAATACGGATTTGACCCATTCTTTGTCCACCTTTATCCCGAGTAGGGCCTCCGCCCTCTCCGGACGGAGCCGCACCGTCCACGGGGCACGCGGGGCAGGATAGACATCGATAAGCCCTTTATGTACTTTGCAACCGGTCAATTTCTGAATCAAGTGCACTGCGCGTGCCGATGCACGCGGCACGCCCTCGGGATCGACCCCGCGCTCAAAGCGCTGTGACGCCTCAGTACGCAGTCCGACCGCCCGCGCTCCCCGGCGAACGGTCACCGGATCGAACGCTGCTGCTTCCAAAAGGACGCGGGTTGTGCTATCTGATATCTCGCTTCTCTCTCCGCCCATCACCCCGGCGATCGCCAACCCTCCGTTTTCATCCACGATCATAAGGACGTCCCGAGAGAGAGGACGGTCAACCCCGTCAAGGGTGCGGAATGATTCTCCGGGGGCTGCCCGGCGAACCTGAATCTCCCGGCCCAGGAGATCCGCGTCGAACGGATGGAGAGGATAACCGAGTTCGAGCATTACGTAGTTCGTCACGTCGACCACGTTGGAAAGCGGCCGCATTCCGGCCTTGATCAAGCGGTGCTGCATGACAAGCGGAGCCTCTCCGATCTTCACCCCGCTCATCAGGGCCGCTGTGTACCGGGAAGCGTCGTTCGGATCATCGATCGCCACCGAGAAGAATTCCTCCGCTGCGGGATCGGATTCGGTAAAGGAAAGCTCGAGTGGACGGAGTTCCGCTCCGGTGATCGCCGCCACTTCCCGGGCGATCCCGTATATCCCCATGCAATCGGGACGGTTGGAAGTAACCTTGATATCCAAGACGAAATCGTCGTATTCAAGAAGCTCGTTCAAATCGACCCCTACGTGAAGATCAAGACCAGAATCGAAGTTCCAGATCCCGGGAGACTTCTCCTCCAGACCGAGCTCAGCCTTGGAGCATATCATCCCGTCAGACACGACTCCCCGCACTTTGCGTCGGGTAATCTTGAACCCGCCGGGAAGGACTCCTCCAGCAACAACCACCGGGACAGTTGCTCCATCGACGACGTTCGGCGCACCGCACACTATCTCCGTTTCCCTATCGCCGAGGTCAACCCGGCAGAGCGAGAGGTGATCCGAATCCGGATGCGGCTTATGTTCGAGTACCCGTCCCACTATTGTACCCTGCGGTCGTTCGATCCGCGTGATTCCCTCCACCTCCAGCCCAGCAAGGGTAAGCCGCTCAGTGAGGTCGCGCACCGCTCGCTCAGTCACCTCTATATCGACGTACTCCGCCAACCAACGACATGGTACCTTCATCGTTCACCTCTTCTCAGAGCGAAAAGCCCATATAGATAACACTCGTCCCTTCTCCAAGTAGTGGCGTGGCGTAACCGATCCCAACTTTCATCGGAAGGAGACCACCGATCGCTGAGACATTGGCTATAACCTCCACACCCGCTTCGGCGTTAGGAACGGTTTTATCAAATTCAGCATCGTTGTTCCAGGTGTGCCCGATTGCGCCGAAAATGCGCATCACTGCATGATCCACCATCGCCAGATTAAAGAGGTTATATGGCGAATCGTCCTGAAGCGGCAGCTCGACATCCAACCTACCGTACAGCATGTGCATACCGTAAGAGTGCAACGGCACAAATTTGCCATTGTCCGCACGTCCGAATGTATGAATTTCGCTCCTGTCGAACATAAGAGGCTGAGGGAGCGTACCAAACGATGTTCCCAAGAGCATCGTCCCCTGTAGGTAAATCTGCGGAAGAATGCGAAGCTCATCGAACGCCCCGACCATCATTCGTCCTGCTCCCGAAGGGGTTACATCAAGCGCGAGTGCGCTTTCCCGCGAATAGCATATAGTACTCGGTGAGAAGAGCCTGAGATAAAGGTAAGATATGGGTCCATCATCTGTGACCTTTCTCCGCGCTCCAATGGTAAACGACAGGGTTGGTGCCCAATATGTCCCTGGCGATCCATCTTCAAGCTGTGAAAAAGAAAGGTAGGTATAGCTCGCTGTAGCGTCAAGATCATTTTTCTCTAGCTTTGCTGACAAGGAAACATAGTGGCTGCGTCCGATCGCGATTTGGGCGTCGGCACTTTCATGGTCGATATGAATCCGCATCCTATCGAGGTAACTTATCGTTACTCCTTGGGACACAGGATCAGGATGGATCAAGTAAGCATCGAGCGGAAACGCGTTTTTTTTCATCGCTACTACGAATTTTACCGGCGAATTGTTGTTAAGCCGGTCACGATCGAGAGTGAAATGATCGGGATCGATCGTAACTCTAAGGACAGGTTCTTCGGTGGTGAAGGTCAATGTACTACGCGAACTCTGTCCATTCCACGTTTTCTGTACCGTCTTTCCGTCTCGCAGTGTTGCTTGGACAACAACCGGCTGAGGGATTCCTCCGTCCCGGCTTACTTCCACCTCGGTCTTATACTTGCCATCGTCGGTACGCTGTTGCGAAATGATATCGACAGCGTAGTCGACCGTATCCTCTCCATAGACCCATGCATTGAACAACGTGCTCAGATCCTTTGATGAACTCTTCTCCAAGATTTTCTCGAACTCGGCAACGGACATACGCCGGTGCATCAATTGCGCAACAGCTGTACGCAAAGCGGTGTCGAAATTCTTCTGTCCACCCAAATACGCCTCGATATTCCGCATCACGAGATAGCCTTTATCGTAAATCCTAACGACGCTCGCGTTCTCATATTGCACAGCGGATAACGGTTTCACCAATGCTTCGTCAAACCCATCTTCTAGGTTTAATAAGTAAGGAAGCTCGATCTGGTGCTCACGCAGGTTCAAGAACCCAAATTGAGATTTGATGTAGTTCTCCACGATCCCTTTTCCGAAATCCGGAAACAGGTTCGGACCGGTAGCCCCGTACTTCTTCTCGAAGTAGCTCACCGCTGCATATTGCGCTAGCCCTTCTGAAAGCCAATTCTCAGCGTTCATATCCACCCCAACCCCAATTCCCCACCATTGGTGCGCGATTTCATGCGCTAGGATGAAATCATCCAACCGATTAAGAATACCGGGAAGGGTGACATTGCGGTGCGTAAAGTAAAAGCTAGAAATAAATATAATGCCATCAGCAGCCATGGAAGTACCATCGCGGTTTGGGTCCTCCACCAGGACTAACCTCTTGCGCGGATAAGCCCCAAATCGAGACTTGTACTCTTGCAGGATATCACGCGCATAAGTAGCGAACAGACGAGCTTCCTCATCGTGACCGGGAAGATAATTGACTTCTATCATCACTGTTCCCGCCGGTAGGGAAAACTTCTTATATTCTTTTCCTAATGCAAACGCGAGCGTTCTGGTTGGCGTCTCATTTGTGAGCTTGTATATTTTCTCGTCGCTTATGGTCTTCACAGTGGAGGTGTCTGCTCCACAAATCAGGGTGTAAGAATCAGGGATGCTAATCGTTCCTGAATAATAAAGTGCTGGAATCAGAAGCGGTGGGCTTCCCTTGCCGTTGTACACGAGGACCCCGTGTTTCTCTCCCCACATCTCCTGTGGCAATACCGGAAGCGGCGCCCATCCAAATCGCCAAGTAATCACGCCGTCGTTATCCACCTGGTCAGGTCCGGATCTACGGGGAACAGTAGTGGAAAAGCGCAGTTGTAATGTAACTGTGTCTTCACCCTTGGGAATATCAACCGCTAGCACCGTTTCATTCAAAGAATAGGTTTGAAATTCCGGTGGAAGAGAGAGTAGTTTGAACGGTAAAGCGGTGGTACTACCGCTTTGCACCATATCCACTTCTTCTACCGTAGTCAACGACGGTTCGAATCCATACGGGTACATTTGATCGAGCATCCGTGCACTTAAATATGGGTTTTCCTCCCGGTCAAGATTCGCCAACAGGAGGAAGTAGATCCGCGTACCGTTCGGAACGAAAGTGAACCTCTCCGTACCGGAGATAATCCGTTTGTCCGGGGTTATCTTCACATTGAACGATATCTTTCCTACCCCAAACGTATTTACTCCAACAGCACTCAGAATCAAAAATAAAAATATTCCCATTCCTAACCGTTTCATTCCACCCATCTCCTTTTTTACGGGCTATTCGTCTTCATCCTCTTTTTGCGCTGCGCGATCGACTATCACCCTCACTGAGGTAATCTCCCGTTCAGTCGCCCCTTCAACTGTAAGTAAAACCGGTCCCACCCGCACCTTATCGCCCACTTTGGGCATCGCTTCTAATCGGTGGAGGATCAAACCGCTTACTGTTACTCCTTCATCTTCAGGCAGTTCTATATCCATCGTGCGGTTTAGATAGTGGATCGAAGTATCGCCGTCGACGATCGCTTCATCCGGAGATATACGCTTGATCAGTGCTACGGGCCGGTCATATTCGTCCTCTATTTCCCCTACAATCTCTTCCAGAATGTCCTCCAACGTCACAATACCAGCCATCCCTCCAAACTCATCGATAACGATCGCCATATGCACCCGCTCTCGTTGAAACTCGCGCAGGAGTACGTTGATCGGCTTGGTCGTCGGAGTGTAATAAGCCGGGCGAAGGAGGCCATGCAAAGTAGGGCGAGGATTGTCCACCTCGAGAAGGAGATCCTTGGCGTACAGGGTACCGACAACATTATCTGGGATGCGGTCATAAACCGGGAACCGAGAGTGTCCGTCTTTAGCCACGATCTCCCGCGCTTTGGCCGGCGAAGTGCGCACTTCGATCGATTGCACTTCAGTCCGTGGTACCATCACCTGTTCAGCGGTCATCTCATCGAAATCAAGGATGCGGCGGATCATCTCCCCGTCCTCAGCGTCGATCAGCCCGCTTTCTTCCCCGGCGTCGATTAAAGTTTCGATCTGTTCATCACTGACTGTAAACGGTTCTTCCTGGGATAAGTCTTCCCCGAACAACCGTACGATCCCATGCGCAACACCGCGAAATATTATGATGACCGGCTTAAGTAATCGGGTAAACGCGTAAATCTGATTGATCGTGGCTAGAGTGAACCGCTCAGCATTGTTCTTGGCAAAGTTCTTCGGGGTAATCTCCCCAAAGATAAGGAGCGAGACAGTCATTACTACAGTGGCAAACAGTCCCGCCTGGTAACTGGGCATGCCCTTAGGCAATAGGCTTAATGCGACAAACGTCATAAGTGAACTGGCTCCGACATTAGCCAGGTTGTTCATGATCAACAAAGCAGTAATCATATCGTTCGGCTCTTCTAAAAGGAGGGTTAGTCCACGTCGTTTGCGCTTATGAGCGTTAATAAGGTACCGCAATCTCCCCTCATCAAGAGAGGTTATCGCAGTCTCCGCGCTTGAGAAGTAAGCAGAACAAGCGACTAAGAAGATAAGCAGCGCAACCTGCGCTCCGATCGACACAGTGTGCCTCACCTCACATTGCTAATTATCGAAACCTCAAAGCTTGATTGCAAGAACACCTCATTCTGTCAAACCGGGTAGATTTTAGATAAAATCGTATCCTGACAAAAGGAGGCGTTTAGGATGGAGGATGTGGAAAGGCTGATTGAGCTCCTCAAACGAGAGGGGTTGACTGAAATAACCGTTTGGGAAGGCGACCGCAGAGTAACGGTAAAGCGCGAGTCTGTCCCGGCGATTTCGCGCAATGAACCGCTCCCTCCGGAAGAGGACGAAGACGAAGGAACCTTCACCCTCGCTGCTCCCCTTGTCGGAACGTTCTACCTCCGTCCGTCCCCCGATGACCCTCCATTCGTCGAGGAAGGGGCGGAGGTGGCGCCAGGCGATACCCTGTGCATCATAGAAGCGATGAAAGTGCTGAACGAGATCAAAGCTGAACGCGGGGGAAAGCTGCGCCGGATACTCGCCAAGAACGGTGAAGCGGTGGAATACGGTCAACCGTTGTTTTTATTCGAGAGGATATGAGCTTCGACAAAGTATTGGTGGCAAACCGAGGGGAGATTGCCCTGCGAATAATCGAAGCATGCCGTGAGCTCTCACTTGAATCAGTGGCGGTTTACTCCGAAGCCGATCGGGGGATGCCCTATCTTACGATGGCGGGAAGGTCGATCTGCATCGGGCCAGCCGATCCAGCACGGAGTTATCTATCTATACCTGCTCTAATCAGCGCGGCGGAAGTTACCGGAGCGCAGGCGATCCATCCAGGTTACGGATTTCTCGCGGAGAACCCGGACTTCGTCGAGGTATGTGCTGATCACGGACTTACGTTCATCGGCCCGGACCATCGAACCATTTCTCTGGTCGGAGATAAGCTTGCCGCCCGCCGGGCGGTCGCCGCTGCTGGCGTACCGGTTCTCCCAGCTGCCGAAGTTCCAGAGACAGAGACAGACCTCCTCGAAGCAGCAGCGAAGGTCGGATACCCCCTTCTGGTGAAGGCGGTCTATGGTGGCGGAGGAAGGGGAATGCGCCTAGTGCACGACGAGAGCTCCCTTCCCCAAGCGGTTGCCCAAGCAGCTCGTGAAGCGGAAGCGGCGTTCGGTAACCCTCAGCTCTATATGGAACGCGCCCTGATAAATCCACGCCATATCGAGGTGCAGATCCTCGGAGACTCCTTCGGGAGAATTGTCCAGCTTGGCGAGCGGGAATGCTCGATCCAGCGACGCCACCAAAAGCTGATCGAAGAGGCACCGGCACCACATCTTGCTTTTGAAATACGGGACAAGCTCCACTCAGCCGCTCTCACCGCAGCGCGCGCGCTGAAATATCGAAATGCTGGGACAGTCGAATTCATCCTCGATGCGGAGGGAAACTTCTACTTCATTGAGATGAACGCCCGCATCCAGGTAGAACACCCAGTGAGCGAGATGATAACCGGGGTTAACCTGGTAAAGGAACAGATCAAAATTGCTGCCGGTGAACCGATACAAGAAGGGTTTTCCACAAGCGGGCATGCGATCGAATGCCGCATAAATGCCGAAGACCCGAAAAATGGCTTTTTGCCATCGACGGGAAGGATAAGAATCCGTGAACTTCCTGGAGGATACGGAGTACGGCTTGATACTCACATCTACGACGGAATGGAAGTGCGGCCTTACTACGATTCGCTCCTGGCGAAATTGATCACTTGGGGAACAGATCGAGAAGAAGCACGTACCAGAATGTACACAGCACTTGAGCGGTTCAGGATCGACGGAGTGGCAACCACCCGGATCCTCGCCCAGGAAATCATCGCCCATCCTGCATTCCGCGAGGGACGGGTCGGGACCGACTTTCTGAACGAGGAAGGGGTCGGCTAATAGAACTGCCTACAGCGCCTAAGGGGGGAAGATGTTTGATTCATTAACTGAAAAATTGGCCGGTGTATTCTCCCGCCTGCGTGGGAAAGGAAAGCTTTCGGAGAAAGACGTAAACGAGGGCCTGCGCGAGATTCGCCTCGCGCTCCTCGAGGCCGACGTCAACTACAAAGTGGTCAAGGACCTGATCACGAAGATCCGTAATCGCGCCATTGGGGAGGAAGTTCTGGAGAGTCTCACCCCGGCCCAGCAACTCGTAAAGATAGTGCGCGACGAATTGACCACTTTAATGGGGAAGGAGCAGGTCGGGCTGAAGCTCGACCATCGCCCGGCAGTAATAATGCTGGTCGGACTCCAGGGATCGGGAAAGACGACCACCGCAGCAAAGCTCGCGCTCCTGCTCAAGAAAAAGGGGCACGACCCTGCGCTCGTCGCCGCTGATGTATATCGCCCAGCGGCAATAGACCAGTTGATTGCATTAGGGAAGAGCCTTGGGATCCCAGTCGCCACATTCCCTGGGCTCACCCCGCCCCAGATCGCGGAACAAGCGCGTGAATGGGCGGAGGAGAACCTGCACGATGTGATAATCCTCGATACTGCTGGTAGGCTCCAAATCGACGAAGAGATGATGAAAGAGCTTGAGCGGATCGCGGAGGCAGTCCCGCCGGATGAGATCCTCCTCGTAGCCGACGCAATGACCGGTCAGGAAGCAGTAAACATCGCGTCGGAGTTCCATTCGCGGTTGAACATAACCGGGGTTATTCTCACCAAGCTCGACGGCGACGCACGCGGTGGTGCTGCTCTTTCCATCCGTGCGGTGACCGGAGCCCCGATAAAGTTCGTCGGAGTAGGAGAGAAAACGGACGAGCTTGAACCGTTCCATCCCGACCGGATGGCAACACGAATCCTCGGGATGGGGGACGTTCTTACTCTGATCGAACAGGCTGAGGCAAAGCTCGACCAGAAGAAGGCGGAGCAGCTTGCCACCCGCATTCGCAAAAACAGGTTTACACTGCAAGACTTTCTCGAGCAACTTGAAGAGATGCGCAAGCTCGGACCGTTCTCTCAAATCCTGGATAAACTTCCCGGAATGAGCAAACTCAAAGGGACACCGGAGGTCGACGATGCAGAGATCGACCGGGCTCTGGCGATTATCCGTTCGATGACGTTGGAAGAAAGGTTGAACCCGTCTATAATTGGAGGAAGCCGTAAGCGACGGATTGCGCGGGGAAGTGGAACCAAAGTGCGCGATGTAAACCGGGTCCTCGCCCGGTTCAACGAGGCGAAGCGTGCGTTGAAATTAATGGGTAAAAAGCATCTGGGTAAAGGCCGCTTCCCCATAGATTTTTTCAGTGAGCCGTCGTAAATTGAAAGCGAAAAGTATAAAACGATCAAAGGAGTGAGAAGATGGCAGCAAAGATCCGCTTGAAGAAGGTCGGAAGAAAGGGGCAACCCGCGTATCGCATCGTGGTGCTCGATGGACTTAAGCCGCGCGACACCAAGGTAGTGGCCGATCTTGGTTATTACGACCCCAAGGCGGAGCCAGCGCGGTTTGAGATCGACAACGAAGCAGCGCTTAAATGGCTCCTTGACGGAGCAAAGCCGACTAAGGCAGCGCGCGACCTCCTGTCCAAAGCCGGGGTGATGGCTGCATGGGACGAGGCAAAACGGAACCGTCTCAAAGCGAAAGCAGAAGCGGAATAAGCATGCTCTACCGCCTGCTGCTCTTTCTCGTGCGCTCACTTGTGGAAAATCCTGAACAGATACGAGTTGATCGTATCGAGACAGAAAAGATTGATATCTTCTTCCTCCAAGTGGGAAAGGAGGATCGTGGGCGTCTACTTGGAAAAGGTGGTCGCACGATCGGAGCTCTCCGCACCTTCCTTGAAGGGGTAGCTGCTCGCCTTGACCGAGAGGTTGTAGTAGAGCTAGCCGACTGATGCGTTTTGATATCCTAACAATATTCCCAGAGGCGCTCTCCGGGTTCTTCTCCGTGGGAGTGCTCGGCCAAGCTCAGGAGGCGGGATTAATTGAGATCCATCTGCACAACCTGCGCAATTTTACTGATGATCCTCACCGTATTGTTGACGACCGTCCTTACGGGGGCGGACCGGGAATGGTAATGAAAGTAGAACCGTTCGTACGTGGGATAGAAGCAGTAAAATCCGGCAAAATTAGGTCTTGTTTTCTGCATGAAAAATGTAATATTGCAAGACCTGACCCCATGCGCATGCGATGGAGAACACTCCTCCTATCGGCGCAGGGAAAGCTGTTTACCGAGAACGATGCAATTCGCCTCGGGAACAAATATGACGGGTTAATCCTGTTGTGCGGCCGATATGAAGGGGTAGACGAGAGGATAATCGAGTTCGTGGATGAGGAACTGTCGATCGGTGACTACGTTCTCACTGGAGGGGAATTGGCGGCAGCAGTAGTCGTGGAGGCAACGGCGCGGACAATCCCTGGGGTAGTGGGAGATTTCGGCTCAGTGGAAAGCGATTCCTTCTTCAAGAAGGACCGGCTCGGCCCGCCTCAGTATACCCGCCCGCCGGTCTTCCGTGGACTTTCGGTTCCGGAGGTCCTCATGAGCGGTGATCACAAAAAGATCGAAGAGTTCAGAGCACGCAAAGCATGGGAGAAGACAGCGCGCAACCGCCCCGATCTCCTCGGCTTAGATCTTGACAGGGAAAATCCCGATGGGTAACCTTTACATTGGCCTATTTCACTTCCCGATGCGCAGCCGCACCGGCGAGATCGTTGCCACATCGACCACCTCGGTCGATGTGCATGATATAGCCCGTACGGCGCGCACGTACGGGGTGACGCGCTATTTTGTAGTAACGCCGCTCCCCTCACAGCAGCGAATCTCATGGCGGATTCGAGGCTTCTGGACTGAAGGGGAACGAGCGAATAACGAGAGCAGGCGTGCGGAAGCACTCGAGATCGTAACCGTAGCTGCGGACTTGGAGGAAACGCTCGCAGCAATAGAAGCAGCGGAGGGGATGTCTCCGCTTATCGTTGCCACATCTGCGCGTAGGCACGGAAAAGAATCGATCTCATACGAGGCGCTTAAAGAGCACCTACGGAGGGAAGAAAGGCCTGTTTATATAATCTTTGGAACGGGATGGGGGATGGCAGAGGAGCTGATCGAAGCGACGGACGTTCTCCTTCCCCCAATTCGGGCAAACAGTGACTTTAACCACCTATCGGTGCGAGCGGCGGTGGCAATAGTCCTCGATCGAGTGGTGGGAGAAAACTAGGAGTGAAAAAATGGACGACATCATAAAGGCAGTAGAACGGGAATATCTGAAGGAACATATCGGGGAGGAATTCTCCCCAGGAGATATCGTGCGTGTGCACGAGCGAATTTCAGAAGGAGCAAAAGAGCGAATTCAGGTGTTTGAGGGCATAGTACTTAAAAAAAGCGGGACCGGGACAAGGGAGATGATCACCGTACGCAAGATCTCTTCCGGAATCGGTGTGGAAAAAACCTATCCCCTCCATTCGCCTAAGATCGAGAAGATCGAACTAGTGAAGAAATATCGCGTTCGTCAGGCGCGTCCATACTTCCTTCGCCGCCTGCGTAGAATCCGCTGAATGAGACGCAAAAAAGAGAAAAAACCAGCGGTTATCATCCGCCTGGCGAGACATTTCGGGTACAATCCGGGACGGGTGATGAGTGAGATCCTCGAGTGGATCGAAGTGCTCTTCGTTGCTGGGTTACTCGCTTTTTTAGTGATCAATTTCGTTACGGTGCGCATGACAGTTCCAACGAGGTCGATGGTTCCGACGATCGACCCGAGGGACTCATTTTTCGTGGACAAGATATCCTACTACTTCCGATCCCCTAATCCAGGGGACATCATAGTGTTCTGGCATACCGAAGCGGTGTACGTGAACAAAGTAATCTCTGGATCCCCCGCTGCTGCGGCAGGAGTACCGCGGGGTAAACAGCTCATCGGGATCAATAACGAACCGGTCTTTTCCACTGAAGGAGCGGATGAATTCATCGCCTCGCTCCCTGCGGGAACACATATCATCCTTATACTAGCCGGAGGAGAGAGGTTCGACCTTGGGGAAAAGCCCGCTGCAGCTAAATCCCTCCGCGATCTTGGAATCATCACCCGTGAGCGAAGGATTCGCTATGTCAAGCGGTTAATCGCCGTAGGAGGACAAACGGTCGAGATTAAGGACGGACACGTCTACGTGAACGGAAAACAGCTCACTGGCCCAAGATTCGACCGTTATTACTACTCCAATGACCCACGGATGCGCTACGGAATTACCCCGACAAAGGTACCCAAGGGTAAATGGTTCGTGCTCGGAGACAACTCTGCCGATTCCTATGATTCTCGGTACTGGGGATTTGTCGATGAAAAGGATTTCATCGGCGAGCCGTACTTTCGCATTT
Organism: uncultured Thermotogae bacterium; assembly: GCA_964654805.1. Lineage (GTDB taxonomy): Bacteria > Bipolaricaulota > Bipolaricaulia > UBA7950 > UBA9294 > S016-54. Next base: position 22,264 of record CAZZJU010000010.1, read on the forward strand.
GGCCGCTTTCCCGATTCGGACCAATGAACGGGTACTTCCACTGGTGAAAATTTAGCTCATCACGAAGATATCGAAACCAGCAAGGGTATCATCTACACCCTACCAATGCCGTTGCGAAAAGGACAAACTTATATTGAAAAAAGCGGATTGGATTGGCACACGGTTAGAAACGCTTTATCGATTTGACCTCTCTGCTGCATCTGTACTCGGAGGTAGAGAAGTCCTCATTGCCGGGTGCGATGAAGCAGGACGGGGAGCGCTCGCTGGTCCCGCCTGCGTTGCTTGTGTATCCATCGACCTAACTAACAAGGAAGCCATTAATGATCTGCTCGGGGTGGACGACTCCAAACGCCTTACCCCGAAGAAACGCGCTGAACTGTTTGAGAAGATCAAGCGGGTAGCAGCTGTTGGAGTAGGTTGGACACCTCCGTCTGAGATCGATCGGATCGGGATCGTTCCTGCACTGCGCAACGCCACCCGCCGCGCTTACAGCGCCCTCAGTGTGAATGCCAATGTCATTCTCCTCGACCGTGGCCTCAGTTTATCAAGTGATTTAGAGATTGAAAGATTGAATAAATTGAAGATCAATCAATTGAGGAATTCAAAGATTGGTCTATCGTCTCTTCACCCCTCCGATTCCATAATCACCCAATCACTCAATCCCCTAATCTCTAAATCCTTAACTCGTGGAGATTCCTGTTCCCTTCACATCGCAGCCGCATCGATTATCGCCAAGGTAACACGCGATAGATTAATGGAACAACTCGACCGAGTCATTCCCGGATATGGGTTCTCACAACACAAAGGCTATGGTACAGCCTCCCACCGCATTGCAATCATCAACCGCGGTCGATCCCCGATCCACCGAGCAAGCTTCAAGGTAAAATAGCAGTCAGCGATCAGCGAGTCAGCTCCCAGCTTACAGCCATCGTAGCTTTTAGCTGATTGCCAACTGCTGATCGCTACACCCACAATTGACTCGTAGCGCCTTTGAGGCTATACTGCTTTTAAATTCCGCAAAAACGAGGGGGTTTTGAAGGTGAAAGAAAAGTTGCCGATTTTCATCCTTATCATCCTATTCTCCCTGTCCGCTTGGAGCATTGTAGCATTAGCACAGGCAGGAGATGGATATGCAGGAGATGGACATGCGCAAGGGAACGGAACAGTTACAAGCAACACTGGGGATATTTTCGTAGATGTACCAAAAGACCACTGGGCATACGACGACATCAAATACCTCGCTGACCGCGGGATCATAACAGGACTTCCTGGTGGCAAATTCAACGGGTCACAACCTCTCACTCGGTACTCTGCCGCTGCCCTGATTGCCCGCACAATCAAATACTTACAAAACAACCCAGAATCAGTTACTCCAAAAGATCTCGATGTTCTAAAAGATCTTATCTTTAAAGTATCAGATAAACTAGCCAAATTACAGACACAAGTGAATAACCTACAAGGCGGGAACACTTCTGCACTGGAAAGCAGAGTAACCAAAAATGAGCAGGAAATAGCCGACTTGAAAACCCAGATACAAAGCCTTTCTCAGAACAACACGAGCAAACTCGCCAGCCGGGTAAACGCCAATTTTATAATATCGGTAACGGCCCTTTTGGTGGGAATAATCGGAGTTGCTCTCGCCACACTCGGGCTGTGAATGTGACATTCATCACTTGACTTTGGTAGGTTTGCGCACTATGATAGTGACAAGATCTAGTGGAGAGGCGAATCTCGAAAGTCAGGGAGGTGATGGACCAAGCAGAAACTTTTCTTTACTCGTGGGAGAGCATGCTTCTTGTCCAAAGTTAAACCTGTAAGGAGGTAACAAAAAAATGAAAAAAGCTCTCGTACTTGCGTTCGCGCTAGTGCTCGGTTTGGGGATCGCAGCGTTTGCTGGCAGTCCCCTGTCCGGAAGCTGGACGTCCAGTTTGACGCTTGATATCCAAACTTCCGGTGCAATCAGTGTGAGTGATTTCTCTTCAACGTTGGAAGTAGACTACACGGTCGGAGGATGGACGTTCGTATCAACGACCGGATTCACGCTTGGCGGGTGGAACACCCAGGAGTTCACCGCCAACGGTACACTCGGCGCGTTCACCATTGACTCCGATCTCGTATTCGACCCGGCGGGTGCCTCGTTCACGAAGTGGGATACCACCGGTTCGGTCTCCATTGCCGGTGTTGACTTCAGCGGTGAGTTCTTGCTCACCTCCAGTGCTTCGGCGTGGAAGTTCGGAGCAAGCGGCAACGCTGGCGACCTCAGCATCAGTGCCACCGCTTTCTTCAACGGTGAGCTTGATGCAGACGGCAACCTGGTAGCGCAGACCGATTCTTATTGCTTCTGCTTCTCCAGCGTAGAGTTTGACGTCAGCTTCCCGTTTGCCTGCATCGACAAGGTTGATGCCTCGATTGCCTTCTCGCAGAGTGGGTTCGACGGTGTCACCTTCTCGGTCAGTGGTGTTGATGTACCGGGAATCTCTTGGCTGAGCTTCGATCTTAGCCTCAAGTTCGATGATGGTACCGCTGGCAAGAGCTTGTCGGTCACCCCGAACATCAGCCTGGGTGATTGGGCTTGCATCGAGCTTTACTATGACCTCATTACTGGAACTGGAACAGCCGTTGACATCGAAGGGATTGAGTTCTACGGTGTAAGCCTGAGCTACACCTGGAATGGTGTCACCTTCAAGGACATCTCGCTCCTTGATGTTGACAAGTACATAAGCTTGATCGATCCCAGCTGGCCGTCTGCTTACTGGGAGCTGTTTGAGATCAAGTCCGCTGGCGACTCCTGCTGCGGTGGTGCTGTCGACTTCTCGATCGACACTTACTTCTCCCAGAGCAGTACTATGCTCTTCGATTGGGGTGAGACTGACGTCAGCCTGAGCTTCGGCATTGGCTCGAACTTCACGCTCAACACTGGTTTGGTCGTCGACACTACTGGTCTGACTCAGGTGAGCGCTGGCTTCACTGTTACCTGGTAATCAGGACTAACAGATCGATTCTGGGGCGCGAGTATCGCGCCCCGTTTTTTATTGCCTTATTAGATAGCCACTCAGCTCTCAACACCTAGCTAGAATAGAGAGATGCCAGAGACAACGCGATGAATGTAACCCGCACTTATGAGTTGTGGGAAATGGGCGTGCGGCGGAAACACCGGAGGGCGAAGCGCTTCCGCCGCCTGTTCAAGGAGGCAAAGACCCCGGCAAGCCCCCTCTTACCTCGCTAGGGTCAAGCCTCCTTTTCCCCTCATTCACCACCCGGATCGTGCATGAGTGTAATCTTGATCACTTTCATTCTCAGCTTGCTTCTTCAACCAAAAAATCCCGGTGCGCACCTATAAACCTAACTTTAATCACCTTTAAAATAGGCGTGTGTCCGAAATTTTCACGACGTTGTCCCAATGCCAGCCAGCTTTCCCGTGGCGAACGCCCACAGGAAGTTATTCCCACCGATCGGCCCGAATGCGTCGAGGATCTCTCCACAGAAATAGAGCCACGGATGGATCCTGCTGCGCATGGTGCGCGGCTCAATTTCGGATAGATCCACCCCGCCTCCGGTCACTTCAGCCCGGGAGAACCCTTCAGTACTAGTCCATGGAAGCCGATATGAAGAGAGCGCACTCACAAGCCGTTTACGCTCCTCGCGACGAAGTTCGGAGAGTTTCCTCCCTCCCGGAAGAATGATCTCGTTCAAGATGAGATCAACGAGTCTGATCGGGAGGAATTCTCTCAATCTACCGCGGACGGTTTTTCGGCTCGGAATGAGGATGGACTCCCATTCTTCTCTTTCCATGCCGTTCCAAGAGACAACGATCGGCGGATGTTCCCCGCGCATTCGCGCGCGGGCAGCCACATGCCCTATGTTCAGCACGACCGGGCCGCTGTAGCCACGATGAGTGAAGAGAAAATCCCCCTCGTTCTCTATCCGGTCCTTTCCTTCGCCTATCACAAGCCTAACTCGAATCGTCATCCCAGCAAGCGCATGATGAGCAGGGGGACCGCCGCGCAGTGCAACAAGCGCCGGATAGGGAGGCACGACGGTGTGTCCGAGGCGACGGGCGATCTTGTATCCTGTCCCGTCACTTCCTGTCCGGGGATAGGACATCCCTCCCGTGGCAAGAACCACCTTCGAGACGATAACCTTCTCGCCGCTCTTTAGGTTTATATATCCCTTTTTGACTCCGACGACATCCGCACCTGTACGGATCTTCGCTCCATAGTGGCGGGCTGTTGCGATCAGCCGACGGTGAGCTTCCATTCCTCCGCCTTTGGGGTAGACTTTATCCTCCTCCTGAAAGAGCCGTAGGCCAACCGGACCAGTGAGAAAAGCGCGAACATCGTCGAGCGGGAAGGAGAGGAGGATCTTCCGCACGATGTACGGAGAAGAGTCGGTGGTGTAGGAAAACGGGTCAACGCTTACAGGGAGGATGTTACATCTTCCACCGCCGGAGAGGAGGATCTTCTGGCCGGGAGGCTCTTTGCGATCGAGAAGTATCACCCGCGCCCCGGCGCGCGCCGCGAAGTAGGCGCAGGTTAACC
>CAZZJU010000011.1:0-26165 GCA_964654805.1 uncultured Thermotogae bacterium
CGGACCTCCACCTCCGGTGCCCAATCGTGCACCATGGTATATGTGAGGATTGCCCCCTCCCGCACGAAGATCTCAGTCACCGCAATGTGGCGACCCGCGTTCTCGTACGATGCAGCGGTGCATCCGGTGATCAGGTGGAGCTCCGATTTCGGTTCGAGCACGATTATGTTGTGCAGGACCTGCTCGTGGCGCTGGGCCTTGAGGAGGAAGCACGATTGCGCCGGAAATTTGATCTTCGCCCCTTCCTTGACGTGGATGAAGTTTCCCGCCGGATCATCGTGGGCAGCGACGATGCGGGTGAACTCGTCCGTCTCCGGATCGACCAGGCTCCACTCGAGCTTCCTCACCCACGGATAGTCCTGTCGCGCCTGGCGGATCGATGCCATCACGAGCTTTCGTTCCTTGGATGCGGCGACGCGGGCGGTATCGTCCTCGAGCAGGAACGACGCCGATCGGGGAGTCTCTCCAGAATCGTCGTAGCCGACCTTTTTTAAGTCGATATTATCCTTTGAGGAAGTCATGGATCCTCTCCTTCGCGCGCGCCTCGGCGAGGCAGTTTCCAAACCCGTGCGCCGAGATCTGATCGAATATGTCAAGCGGCGCCCCTGAGCACATGATCCGTCCGTCAACGAGGACATAGCCGCGTGTGGCATGCAGGTGCTCGAGGATACTTCCGGTGTGGGTGACGATGATCCCCCCCACCGTCCGCTCCCGGATTGGAAGGTTCCGCTGGAACAGGCGCTCGATCACCCCGGTGATGAGCTTCAGGCTGTCAACATCGACCCCTGACTCCGGCTCGTCGAGCAGTACTAATCGCGGCCGTTGCACCAGGAGCTGGAGGAGTTCGCTCCGCTTCTGCTCCCCGCCTGAGAACCCGTCGTTCAGCCCGCGGTGAAGGTGTCCGTCCAACCCAAGCAGGGATGCCTCATTGGTGAGCGCATCCGGGTCGATCCCAAGCGCCTTTCCCAGCGTGGCGAGCGAGACATCGCGAACTGTTGGCGGCTGCTGGAACGCGAGTCCGATTCCGCGCCGCGCCCGCTCATCGATCGAAAGCCCGACAATTGACTTCCCATTGAACCGGATGTCACCGGAGGTAACCCGGTACGGGGGAAGGCCCATGATCGTCTTGATCAGGGTCGATTTGCCCGAGCCGTTCGGTCCGAATATGACGTGGATCTCCCCGGGCTGGACCACGAGGTCGATTCCGGAGAGAAGCGGCTGGTCATCGATGCTCACCGCGAGGTGTTCGATTTCCAACAGTGGTTTCCCGGTCATGCGATCTCCTTATGGCAAGCGGCGATTTCATCGGCCAGCCGATCGAGCGCGGTGTAGTCCTCGTCCCGCGGCCGTCCCCGTACCATCACCGGCTCGAGCCACTCGAGTCGCAATGATCCGATCAGAGATTGGATCGTTTCCACCGCCTTCCCGGCCCAGCCGTACGAGCCGATGATCGCCCCGTATTTGATCTTCGGACGCAGAGCAGTGACGAGGTACGCCGCGGAGACGACGCTCGGGTGCGGTCCGGTGAGCACCGTTGGGGTTCCGAACACGACCGTGGCGGCATCGACGAGCGCCGCAGCCAGCTTGCCCAGGTCGGTGACCGTCAGGTTGAACGGAGCGACCTCGACCCCGTGGGCGACGAGCGCGGCGATCAGATGGCCGACCATCAATTGGGTGCTTCCGTGCATCGAGGCATAGGGAAGGACGACGAGATTTCGCGGTGGATCGAGGACCCAATGCCGGTAAGCGTCAAGGATAAATGACGGATCGTCGTACACCGGACCGTGACTCGGGGCAATCATTTTGAACTTTAATCCCTCCAGCCGGTTCAGGTGTTTGGCGATGATCGTGCGGAACGGCATCATGATCTCGGCGTAATAGCGCTTCGCCGCCTCGTGCACCCGCTCCCGATCGTGCGCATAGATCTCGGTCGTCGCCAGGTGCGAGCCGAAGAAATCGCACGTGAACAGGATCTTCTCCTCGTGCAGGTAGGTGAGCATCGTCTCCGGCCAGTGCACCCACGGAGCGTGGATGAACTCGAGTGTCCGGTCCCCGAGGGAGATCGTCTCTCCGTCGATCACTTCCCGGATCCTCTCCGGATCTACGTGCAGGTGGTCGACGAGCATCGGTTTTGCCTTCGGGCTCGCCAGCACCTGCGCGTTGGGGTAACGCGCCAGGACCTTCGGGATCGTCCCGGAGTGGTCCTGCTCCACGTGCTGGCAGACCAGGTAGTCGAGCGACTCCACCCCAGAGAGCTGGTCGAGGAGTACGTCGCTCTTTTCCGAATCGACGGTGTCGATGAGGACGGTCTTCTCCGATCCGTTAATCAGGTAGGCGTTATAGCTCGTCCCGTCGGGAAGCGGGATCAGCTCGTCGAACAGCCTCCGATCGAAGTCCTGTGCTCCGAGAAACCAGACGTGGTCCGTGATCTTTCGCGCCTTCATCTCAACCCCCCAACATGCGGGCGATGTCCTCCTTGGGATCGCCGATCAGCCGCAGGTCGTAGTTATCCTGCAGAACTTTCAGGATGTCGTCATTCACCCACGCCGGGATGATCGGGCCGAGGTAGATCCCCTTGATCCCGAGGGCGAGGAGCGACCACAGGATGGCGACCGCCTTCTGCTCCATCCATGAAATTACGAGGGTGAGCGGCAGTTCGTTCACTCCGACCCCGAACAGCTCCGCCAGCGCCTGGGCGAGGTCGATCGCCACGATCGCGTCGTTGCACTGCCCGAGGTCGATCAACCGCGGGATTCCTTCGATATCCCCGAGGTTGAGATCGTTGAACCGGAACTTGCCGCAGGCGAGAGTGAGGATCACGGTGTCGTCCGGCAGGCTCTGCACGAACTCGCGGTAGTACGTCGATTTTCGCAGCGGGGCGTCGCATCCCCCAACAAGGAAAAAGTGGCGGATCTTTCCGACCTCGACGAGCGATTTGATCTTGTCCTTGAGCGAAAGCAGGGTGGACAGGGAATAACCGGTGGTGAGGGTGACCTCTCCGGGCTGGTCGGAAAGCTCGGGGAGCGACAGCGCCTTCTCGATCACCGCCGAGTAGTCGTATCCCGGGATGTGCTTTACCCCGGGGAGCTTCGCCGGCCCGGTTGTGAACATGCGGTCGCGGTAGTCGTCCTTCGGCAGCAACACGCAGTTTGACGTTCCGAGGATCGCCGCCTGGTACTGAGAGAACAGCGTCTTCTGGTCGAACCACGCCTTGCCCAGGTTGCCCACCAGGTGCTTGTACTTATTGAGGCCGGGATAGCCGTGTGCCGGAAGCATCTCCGAATGGGTGTAGACATTGACTCCCGTCCCCTCGGTCTGTTTCAGAAGCTCGTGTAATGCCTTCAGTCCGTGGCCGGTGACGATGATTGCGTGTCCCTTCACCGTTCCGGTTTGAACCTCGGTCGGGACCGGCTCGCCGAACGTATCAATGTGCGCCTTCTTGAGGAGGCGCATCGTGCGCAGGTTCATCTCCCCCGCCTCGACGGCAAGGGCGACGAAGTCTTCCGCGTCGAAGTTTACGTTGGTGAACGTCGCGTAAAACGCGCGCTCCAGAAACGCGTCGATCTCCGGGTCGGTATAGCCGAGCTCACGGGCGTGGTACAGGTAGGCCGACATCCCCTTGGCCGCGAGGAGCAGGTTGTCCTGCAGCCGGGCCACGGTTGCAGTCTTCCCGCACACCCCCTGCACTGTGCAGCCGGTTCCACCCACAGTCTGCGAGCACTGATAACAGAACATCTTCAGTCTTTCCGCCATTGTTCCTCCTTTAAGCTTCGTCGAGGAGCCGCTTTTCCCCATCGAGCGACTTTATCTTGGTTATATCCTGGGTAACCTCGAGCGTGCCGAGGTACTCACCGTTTTTGTCCCGCACCGGGAAGTAGCGGATGTAGACCGTCTTACCTCCCATGTTGATCCAGAACTCCGCTACATCCCGCGCCCCGCTTTTAAACTCTTCCAAGATGCGGTTCACGATCGCTACGCTCTTCTCCGGGTGACAGTTCTGCACCGCTCGTCCGATGATCGCCGGGCTGCGCACGAAGATGCGGTCCTTCGCTTGGTTGAAGTAACGCACGACATCGTTTTTGTCGATGAACGTGATATCGACCGGTAGGGAGTCGAGCAACGCGGAAAGCTCGTGGGGCGAGAGCGCCCCGGCGGCGAACCTGATCTCGCCGGTTGTGCTATCGGTGGTTGTCTCCTGGTCGATCATCGGTGCTGGCGGGACTGTCGGCGCGAACGGAGTGTAGCCGATTCCGTCGAACTCGCTTCTTATTTTCACCCACTCCGGTTCGGTGATCACCTCGAGCGCGCTCGGGAACAGAATCTTTCCCTCCTTCTGAAAGTGAGAGGAGAGCAGCTCGTACAACCCCCGCGCCTTCGCCACGATGAGCTTCCCTGGAGCGCCGTCCTCGATTAGGGAGATCACCGCCTTGCGCTCGGCACGGATGCGGTCGTGTTCCATCCACATGATCGCCGGCGGCTCGGTGATCCCGTGTTTCTCCAGATATGGGAACAGGACGTTCTCCTCGCGGGCGTAGTGGGACTCCGTGTCCGCGAGCTTCCGGGCGAGAGAGCGCGGCTCTTCTGTGAGTTCGGAGCCATCAGCGGCGAGCTTCCGTATCCGCTCGACCACATTGAGCATCTCCTTGTGTTCCTCAAGCAAGATATGGATCGGGTGCCAATCCGGGACATCGGGTCCGGTGGCAAACGCTTCCTTGAACAGAGCCATGTGTAGATCGCACAACCGCTCGAGCTCGGCGCGTGGTGTTCCCTCCTTAACGAGTTCCGCCTCGATCTGGGAGATCTCAAGCGGGGTTACGTTGTCTAATAAGTCCCTAAACTCATCCTTGAGTGCCTCCGGGGACTCCCCAGCGTGCAGGCGGGACAGGATCTTCCGCAGCGCGTCTTTCTTTTTTGTAGATATCAACTCACTCATTGTTCCTCCTTGGCGCAGCTCAACTTGTCGGCCACGCTCCTGATCGTCGTATCCTCAAGGAATCGGGTGATCTCATCACGCAATGGATCCCACACGTCATGAAGTGGGCAGTCCAAGCTCCCCTCGCACGGGAACAGCTCGAACACACACTCCTTGAAGTACCTGTCCCCCTCGAGCGTGCGTACGACGTCGGCAAGCGACACCTCCTCCGGAGCGCGGGCGAAGCTGATCCCTCCATTCTTTCCCCGCGTGGAACTAAGGATCCCGGCACGTACGAGCGGCGGGATCAGCTTGGCGAGGAAGTGCGGCGGGATCCCTCGCGCCTGTGCTATATCTCGCACCGGGGTCGGTCCGTCGCGGGAGGCGAGCTCCACCAGTGCGATCACCGCGTACTTTGTCGTCAACGAGTAGAGCACTCTTCCTCCAGATAAAACGATCTTTTTATCCTTTTATTGTATCAGCATCCATTCCTTTGTCAAGAGGAACATCTACAAGTGAGCTTTTGGTGTGGTTATCCTTCTTGCTTTTCGAACATCTCTTTGCCCACCCCACAGTCGGGGCAGACCCAATCGTCGGGCAGGTCCTCAAACGAGGTGCCGGGCGCTACGCCGTTGTCCGGGTCGCCCTTTTCCGGATCGTACACGTATCCGCACACGGTGCATACCCACTTTCCCATCGTTACCTCCTTTTCCGCATCGTCTTTCTGTACTCATTGTACGTCAGGGGTTCTCCGCTCTCTCGCACCCCGGCCCGTTCCACCGCGGCGATGAACATGGTGTGGGTGCCGAGATCGAGCGTGAGCTCGGGAAGGACCCGACACTCGTAGAACGCCTTCGCCTGCGGCAGGAGCGGCAACCCGGCGCTGCCAGTATCGTAGGGAAAATCGGCGAACTTGTCCACATCGCGCCCGGATTGGAACCCGAATCGACGGATCACCGCCGGGCAGTTCGGGTCGTCCCGATCGAGGACATTCACCGCAAACCGCCCGGTAGCGGTGATCATTTCGTGGGTGAGAGAGCGTTTACCCACTCCAATCGCGACCCGCGGCGGGACGTTCGTTACCTGCATCATCGCGTCGAGACACTGGCCGTTCGCCCGTCCATCGCGCATCGCGGTGAGGATGTACAGTCCGTGCGTCACTTCGAACAGAGCCTGGTTTAGCCCCGCTGGATCCGTTGTGGCTCGAAACGCGTTCACTCCGCTTCCCCTTCCCCGCTCGCCGCAACAGCTTTTCTTGCCCCGAGCTCGCGGTCGACCATGATCAACCCGTGGCCGGAATCACCGACCCGCTCCAGGAGATCGACGACTTTCTTAGTCGAGGATTCTTCCTCAACCTGTTCGGTGACGAACCACTGTAGCATGATCTTCGCTGCATTGTCGTTCTCTTCTTCGGCAATCTTCACAAGCTCGTTGATCTTACCGGTGATGAACTGCTCATGCGCATACGCCGCCTTGAACGCTTCAAGCGGGGAAGCCCACTCCTTCTGAGGCTGAGCCAGCGCCTTCAGTTCGACCCGACCACCGCGTTCGTTGACATATTGAAAAAGCTTCATCGCATGTGCGACTTCTTCTTGGGTCTGTATCGTCATCCATTGCGCCATCCCGTCTAGGCCCTCAGCTTGGAAGTAAGCGACCATTGCAAGGTACAGGTAGGCTGATTCGAACTCGTGCTTGATCTGTTCATTCAGCGCTTCTTCCATACGTTTCCCGATCATCATCTACCCCCTAGCTTTTTGTGACAGAACCACCAGTCATAGCAGGGGTACTGGTTTACCACCTGGCGCGCCGTCTCAACGTCGCTCGCCGGCGGTATGATCACCTCATCCCCGACAAGCTCGTTGTTCGGCCAGTTCGCTGGGATAGCGACTCCTTCTTTGTCCGAAATCTGGAATCCTCGAATCATGCGCAGGAATTCATCTATGTTTCTCCCAAGTTCCTGCGGATAGTAGAGCACGGCACGCACAATTCCCTCGGGATCCACGATGAACACCGCACGCACCGTGTTCATTCCCTTTCCGGGATGGATCAGACCGAGCTTCTTGGCGATCGCCTCGGTCCCGGCGATGATCGGGAATTGAATCTCCACGTTCAGGTTGTCCTTGATCCAATCGACCCACTTGATGTGGGAGAAGACCTGGTCGATCGAAAGGCCGATCAGCTCCGCTCCTAGCTCCTTGAACTTCTCATAGCGTTTCTGGAACGCCACGAATTCGGTGGTGCACACTGGAGTGAAGTCAGCCGGATGGCTGAACAGGAGGAACCATTTTCCGGAAAACGCCTCCGGAAGGCGTATCACCCCGTGCGTCGTCTGTACTTCCATCTGCGGGAACCGGTCCCCGAGCAGGGGCATTCCCGTCGCTTCCTGAACCTGTAAGGTTTTATCCGTCATTTAACTACCTCCTAGTTGTGGTTACCAATTCTCGGCCAGTAGCTCGAAGTGCGCTTGGGGATGAGCGCACGCTGGGCATTCCTCTGGCGCCTCCGGTCCGGTGTGGATGTATCCGCAGTTGCGGCAGCGCCATACTACGGGCCTGTCCTTCTTGAACACGGTTCCTGCTTCTACATTCTTAAGCAGGCCGAGATAGCGTTTCTCGTGCTGCTTTTCTGCCACGGCGATCGCTTCGAACACCTGTGCGATCTCGGTGAACCCCTCTTCGCGCGCTTCTTTCGCGAACGTGGGATACATCTTTTCCCATTCGTAGTGCTCACCGCTAGCCGCGGCTCTTAAGTTCTCTGCGGTAGTCCCAATCACGCCGGCGGGAAAGGCGGCTTCAATCTTCACTTCACCGCCTTCCAGGAATTTGAACAGCCGTTTTGCATGTTCCTTTTCCTGATTCGCCGTCTCTTCGAAAATCGCCTGGATCTGCACGAATCCATCCTTCTTTGCCTGGCTAGCGAAGTAGGAGTAACGATTGCGCGCTTGGGACTCGCCGGCAAACGCAGTAAGCAGATTCTTTTCCGTTTTTGTTCCTTTTAAGTTCATTAATTCCTCCTCTAAGGGATTTATTTTTGACACCCAGGGCAGAGATAAGTTGACCGTCCTCCCTGCTTGATGCGCACGATTTCCGTACCACAGCGGGAGCACTTCTCTCCTTCTTTTCCGTATACCGCGAGGAAGTTTTGAAAACCGCCTTTGTTGCCGCTGGAATCGCGGTAGTCGGAAAATGTCGTTCCCATATGTTCGATCGCTTCTTGCAGCACGCTCACTATCCCCTTGCGCAGGGCACATGATTCCTTGGTGGTTATCGTGTTCGCCGCCCGTCGTGGATCGATCTGGGCTCGCCACAGTGCTTCAGCGGAGTAGATGTTTCCCAACCCAGCGATCTTCTGTTGGTTCATGAGAAGGACTTTTATCGGAGCGCGGCTCGAGCGGAGTATTGATTTCAACCACGTTTCCGTGAATTCGGGAGCAAGCGGGTCCACTCCGAGCTTGTAAGGGAACCCATTATCCGAGAACTCGACCGTCCCCAGCCTGCGCGGGTTGACGAACCGGATCACTCCGGTGTCAAGATGGAGGACGAGACGGGAGTATTTCCCCTCCCCGGCCGGGCAGACGCGCAGCAGCTGCCCTGACATGCGCAGGTGGAATATGAGCGAACCGCTCGGGGAAAGCCTGAACACAATGTATTTCCCTCTGCGTTCGACCGTGGAGATTACCTTCCCGATGATCTTCTTCTCGGGAAGTGATATCTGCGGATCGATCACCTGGAGCTTTTCTACTGTCGCTCCGGTAACCATCTCACGCAATCCACGCACAATCGTCTCCACCTCGGGCAGTTCAGGCATTGTCCTCCTCCGATTTAGAATGATTAGTAGTTTTGACTTGATTGCGGCAGGCTGAGCACACTCCGTAGATGTAGGTGTGTACTGATTCTACCTGGTGTCCTTCGATCTCATCTCCTGGCCGGATGGCGCAGGGAAGATTAACGTCGTACAACTTGCCGCACACACGGCACAGAAAATGCGGATGTGGGCACGTATTGGACTCGTAGCGTGCGGCTTCCCGTTCAATCGTAAGTTCCTGCACTGCTCCTACTTTCTTGAGAGCAGCAAGCGCGTTGTACACGGTCGCTTTAACAATGGTGGGATAACGCGCATGCACCGCTTGGTAGATCTCATCCGCGGTCGGATGGGAGCGATTTCCGTCCAAGTATTCGAGCACAGCTAGTCGCTGGGTCGTTGGAGTTAAACCGAACTTCCGTAGCTTTTCAACGTACATTTCCTTGTCCATGTTAGACTGATTATAAAAAAATAATCTTTATAAGTCAAGAGGTGATCAATGCACACCAGGCTCTCGACAACGAAATCAGGTTTATTGAGTAGTTATCCAGTCGGTAACAGATAGAGAAGGATGGCGAAGAAATGGCAGGCGCTTCCTCCGAGGACGAACAAATGCCATATTGCGTGATGATAAGGGAGTTTTTTCCATCCATAGAAGATGATTCCCACCATGTAAGCGAGCCCCCCGGCGATAAGCAGTATGAACCCGCCCAACGGGATGCTCACCATAAGCTTGCGGAAAACGATAACTACCAGCCATCCCATACCAACATAGGTGAGCACGGACAATCTGCCGAACCATCCACTGAACACCACTTGGAAAATGATACCGAGGAGAGCAATTCCCCACACAACCCCGAGGAGCATGAGTCCCTGGGAGTCATGTAGGCTTACCAGGAGAAATGGGGTATAGGTACCGGCGATCAGGATGTAGATCGAGCAGTGATCGATTATCCGAAAGACGCGTTTTGCCTTTGGAGGACGCAGCGCGTGATATAGAGTAGATGCAAGGTGCAGAAGGACTAGACTCATGCCGTAAACAGCAAAACTTGCGATGCGCAGAGGATCGTGTTCCAAAGCGGCGAGCGTGAGAAGGAGCGTTAATCCAGCGATACTAAGAGCGGCTCCGATCCCGTGTGTGACCGCGTTAGCTATCTCCTCACTCAGGGTATAGTAAGTCCATGGCTCCGGCTGCGAATCCTTTTTCATTTCCTTTACAGATAGTAACGGTGTTCAAGTTTGCCCACAAGGATGGCGTTCCGGCGGAGGGTGTCGTAGAATATGGTGTAACTTCGACACACGAGGACGGTTGTGCAATGAGAATACGAATATTAGCATCGGTTATTGTAGTTGCCGGGTTGGTGATGTTGGCCGGTTGTCTTTTCCCTAGTCTCCCTCGGGCTGAATTTTCTTACACTCCCACAAGCGGTTATCCCCCGCTTTCCGTACATTTTGATGCTGGGAGTTCGTCCAGCCCGAACGGAATCATAATTTCTTACTCCTGGGATTTCGGCGATGGAACAACCGGAAGCGGGAAAGTGATCGACCACACGTTTACAACGAAGGGAATTTATAAAGTGACCCTTACTGTGACGGACTCCGACGGAAAGAAAGGGACGATCTATCACAACGTACAAGCACTCAGCCTGCCGCCGCATGCCCTGTTTACCTATTATCCGTATATGACGCCCACCGGAGATCCGGTGACCTTCGACGCTTCCGATTCCTACGATCCAGACGGGGAAATCGTTAGTTACCTGTGGGATTTCGGCGACGGGACGACCGGAAATGGTGAGACGACGGAACACATCTACACCTCGGCTGGGGGAAGCGGGACGCAGTATCCGGTCACTCTTACCGTGATCGATGATGACGGTGTGCGCAGCTCGACCACAAAGTACGTACACGTTATCGGCTGCGATACCTGCGGGGGTTAGTCTCCTTCACCCTTGCGGGCGTCGATCAGCGGCTTGGCTTCGGTGAGTGCTTCTATCAATTCATCGTACATCTCAACCGGAATCGCGATGCCCTTGCGCGTTGGACGCCACTCACCGTCTTCCGTCATGTAGAAGTTGCGGATGTCCAGATAATCGCGTTCACGGAACCGAGAGAGGCGGATGTGGATCTGTCCTCCCGGTCCTTTATCAAGTACCTTGACCAACTGTTCGTCGGTGGCTTGCGGTTCCTGCGGCATTGTCCCTCCTTATCGTCTTTGCATGTTACCTCACCCGAGCCCAGCCGAGCAACCGACTCATCTTGACCGCACCATCCGGGCGAGCCATCCGAGCCTGTAACGGTCAGCATAATCGAGCACCGCCTTCTCCAAGTCGACGTCTGCGCCATACCTCTCCCGCAGATAGTACAGATGCCGGGACAGCCAAACGTACAGGTCCGCTTCGGTCCGCCCAGGAAAACGCTCCAGTATTCCCAGGCGCCGAAATGTCTCTACTAACGGCTTATACACATTATCATACCAGGAAACCACCGCTTCCTCGTACGGTATCTCTCGCTTTTTCTCCAGCCCGAGGAAATAGCGGTGGACGTCAATGTGCTCAAGGAGAACACGGTATCGCCCCGGTTCGCTGAACTCGATCCTCTGTTCCGGACGCAGCTTGTCCAAATGAGTGCGCTCGAGGAAGTCGGCGTACTCTGCTTTGATGAGAATATCGCGGGTGGTGACCCCAGGCTCGAGCGGGATGGCGGAATCGAACTCGATCACCTCAGCGTCGATCTCTTTCGCCCCTTGACGACGGGCGGCGGCGACGCGGTGATGACCGTCCTCGACAAAGTAGACATCCCCAACCTTGTACAACCGGACCGGGGGAAGGATCTCTCCTTTTTCCAGTGCCCGAGAGAGCCGTTGGAGACGTTCCATTCCTTCCGGGTTTGATGAAAGAGGCAGGAACGCTCGGTTGAAGTCGTGATAACGGTTCAGGCTCCCCACGATTTTGTCGATCTCCACCGTCTGCATCCCCCGGTAGTGGCTCTCCCGCAGTCGCAGCTTGTCCTTCACCAAGTCAAACGGGATAAGGAGGGAAGGTCGCCGGCGCGCGACCGGCAGTACGGCGGTGAGAAGGTCTCGTCCTAACTTCTTCCACCCCGGCTCAGCTCTCTCCAATTGGGACCTCCAGCACTTTATATCCATATACATGAATAACCTCTGTTACTCCAACGCGAGAGCGCTCTGGTGCCCCCCATTGGGGATAAGTGTGGCCGTGGAGGAAGTAGCGAGGGCGGTAGCGGTGAATCAACGTCAGAAACGTCGTGAATCCATGGTGCGGCCGGTCTTCCTGGTCGTGGACGCCGCGGGGCGGGGAATGGGCGATAAAGATATCAAGCGCCCGTCCATACAGCATTCGGTTCCGCCACAGCGTCGGAGCCATGCGGGTAAGGCGCCAGTGCATTTCATGTTCAGTGTACTGATGAACGCCCGATGGATTGTAGCGAATGCTTCCCCCTAATCCGCCGATGAGTAGGCCGTTTATCTTTACCACTCGTCCGTCTACCGAAATACATCCGCGCGGGGAGGTGATCACCCCTCGTTCGGTCTGCAGCGGTCGATCGTGGTTGCCGTGCACGTAGAGGAGAGGTATGTTAAGCATACTCACGATGTACTCCAGGTAATAGTAGGGGAGATCGCCGCACGATAAAACGAGATTCACGTTCCCGAACCGGGCCCTTATCCTCTCGTCGTACACCTCACGGCTTACCACGTCGCTGATCGCGAGAATTCTAACACAATGTGGATTAGCAGAAGAAACATTCACGCATATACCCCCGGGTGCATTCTATCCAATTTGGTAACCCGATGGGAAGACTAGCAATTTTCACTTCGTTCTCAGTGACGCTACAATGATCCACAGATTCAATCATGAGGAGGAATGGTGAATCAGCGAGAAGGCGAGCACCGGGGTGAAGGTGGAAAGATGGGGCTAGGGGCGGCGGTGGCGATTGCTGTCGGCACGATGATCGGCGCGAGCATATTCTCCATCTTCGGGGTGGGTGCCGAAATAGCTGGCAGGAATCTTCCTGAAGCGTTTGTGCTCTCGGGACTGCTCTCATTCATGGTAGCGTACTCCTACGCGCGGATGGGGGCGAAGATCGTGTCTAACGCTGGCCCGATCGCGTTCATCCTCGAGGGGTTCGGGGACAACGTCGTCACTGGTACCCTCAGCATCCTGATGTGGCTCAGCTATGTGGTCTCGATCTCGTTGTTCGTCAAGGGGTTCGCCGGTTACTTCCTGCCGCTGGTGCGCATTCCGGTAACGCCGTTCACCGTGGGAACGGTCGAGGCGGTGGTTATATCCTTCTTCACCGCTCTTAACTTCTTTGGATCCAAAGCTATTGGCCGAGTTGAGTTCTATATCGTATTGGTAAAACTGTCGATCCTGGGGATATTCATCGTCCTTGGAATGGCGACGATCAAGCCCGGGTTGATTGCCCCCTCGTTTAACGGGCCCCACATCGCTGGAACTATCAACGCTGCTGTTGTTTTTTTCTTATCTTACATGGGGTTCGGACTGATCACGAATGCATCCGAAAACATTCGTGATCCGCAAAAAAACGTGCCGCGTGCTATTTACATAAGTATTGCTCTTGTCGCTGTTGTATATATTCTCGTCGCCGCGGTCGCAGTGGGCAATCTCCCGCTACCACAGCTCATTCAGGCGAAGGACAACGCTCTAGCGGTGGCGGCACGACCGTTTCTAGGGCGCTTTGGATTCGTACTCATCTCACTCGGAGCCCTGTTTTCAATCTCATCCGCACTCAACGCCACGATATACGGTGGGGCGAACATCGCCTATGCATTAGCGAAAGACGGTGAGCTCCCACGCCTGTTCGAGCGCAAGCTATGGTTTAAATCAACGGAAGGATTGTACATAACCGTATTACTCGGATTGATGTTCGCATTGCTATTCAACATCAACGGAATCGCCACGATAACGAGCGCTGTATTTATCGCGATCTATATCTTTGTGATAATCTCTCAC
This sequence comes from uncultured Thermotogae bacterium, assembly GCA_964654805.1. Taxonomy (GTDB): domain Bacteria; phylum Bipolaricaulota; class Bipolaricaulia; order UBA7950; family UBA9294; genus S016-54. Next base: position 13,705 of record CAZZJU010000011.1, read on the forward strand.
TACCGGGTAGAAGATAAAGTGGGCGGCAACAAGGGGTTACTGGTCTTGAATGCGACCGTGATAACCGTGGTCCTTGCCATCCTCCTTTATTATCAATGGCATACGCAGCGGTTCGTGTTCTACGGTACGGTGGTCACGTTCTTCACTGCGTTGGCGATCGAACTTGTATACCGCCGGGTTACAAACAGAGGGTTTAAAAAACACTTCTATGCTCAAAAGGATTGACTTCAAGTGCTGCGAGTGATTACATCAACTGGGCCTGCCTGGATTCGAACCAGGGACCTCCCGCTTATCAGGCGAGCGCTCTAACCGACTGAGCTACAGACCCGAATACGCCGTTATGGTAGCCGTGCACGGAGGGTGTGTCAAGCCGCGCGGGTTCGCGGGCTGCAGTATGGTATCATTAAGAAGAGATGAAAAGACGCAGGTTTTTGGGAACGCTGTTTATCTACTTTGGGATACTGGCGTTTATTGTCTCTTTCGGGGTTTATACCTCACGCTATATGATCCACCGCCCATGGACGATGCGTGATCGAACGACTGCAGCGGTAGCGGGAGGTGAGGTGTACGTACTTGGAGGAACCGGCAGAGAGGGCGAAATGCTCGACGATGTCCTGCGTATTGACCCAACAAATTGGAAGGCCCGTGTCTTTTCACACCTTCCTTCTCCGCGCTACGGGATCGCCGCTGTTGGACTCAATGGGGCGGTCTTCTGTCTGGGAGGAAGCGACAGAAGCGGTTACCTCAACCAGATAGTCCGAATAGACACTCATACGAAGGTTGCACGGGTTATCAGTGTGCTTCCCTCCCCCCGTGCTTTCGGAGGTGCAGCGGTCGTTGCAGGAAAAATCTATTACGTCGGAGGCTGGGACGGGAAGAAACGCTTGGACGAGATTGTGGAGTTCGATCCCGCAACCGATAAGACCAGAATCGTCGGGCATCTCCCATCCCCGCGTGAGTTCCTGGCAGTGACCGCGGCCCAGGGAAAGATCTACGCGATCGGGGGTGAGGACAAATCAGGTGAACTTTCGAACGAGGTAGTGGAGATCGATCCCACAACCGGTGATATTCTACGATTAGGCCACCTTCCACGCCCTAGGTCACGCAGCGCTGCAGCAGGATTGGGGGATGCAATCTATGTTTTCGGCGGTTGGGCCGGAGGAATGCTCGATGATATCGTAAAGGTCGATCTCGCCTCCCAGCACCTTCCTGCCACGGTTATCGGTAAACTTCCTCAGAAACAGGCCGATCGTGGAACAGCAGTTGTTGATGGAATGATCTACATTATTGGCGGGTCAGACCCAGCATTTTCGAGGCAGATCGGGATCCTTAAATTTGATCCGCGGACGCGATCTGTTAATTATGTGAAACTGCACTATTTCCTGTGGTGGTAAGCGGAAGGCTACTCCTCCCGCACTGCGTCGTAGAGGATCTCCAGGAATCGGTCGCGCGACGCCTCGAGGACGATATCAGCGTTCGGGGGGTTCTCCGTGATCCCCAGGTGATCGACCACAACCGCGCCGCGGGTGAGGGAACTCGTCGTCTCGATCTCCACGTGCAAGCGTTTCACCACCGTGGCGACCGCGGGATCGATCGCCACCGCCATGGCGATCGGATCTGGGAGGTCAAACCCGGCCAGCCCAAGTTTCTCCATCCCGAACTTCCGCAGATGTGTTTGGATTGCAACGCAGAATTCCCCCAGCGGGGAAATCCGTCGCAGCCGCTCCGCCTCGGCGTCGTCGAAGGTGGCGTATTTCTGTGATACGTCCCAGCCGACCATCGTGATCGGAAGGCCAGACTCGAAGACCATCTTTGCCGCTTCGGGATCCACCCAGATGTTGTACTCGGCTGCTGGGACGACGTTCCCGTGCCCGAGGCCGATCCCGCCCATGATCACGCACCGCTCCACCATCCCGGCGATCTCCGGGTCCCGCGCCAGAGCGAGCGCCACGTTCGTCAGCGGCCCGAGGGTGACCAGGGTGATCTCCCCGGCGAAGCTCCGGATCGTGTCGATGATCACTTCCATCGCATGCCCGGAAGCGGGCGTCCGGCCGGAAAGAGGAAGCCCGATCTCCCCCATCCCGTCCTCGCCGTGCACGAACTGCGCGGTCTCGAGCGGCCGCATGAGCGGCTTGGCGCAGCCCGGATAGACCGGGACATCCTTACTGCACAGTTCAACCGTGTAGAGCGCGTTCTGTACTCCTTGATCGAGCGGGACGTTCCCCGCGACCACAGTGATTGCCTCGACCTTGATCTCCGGGTTCCGGAGCGCCATCACGAGCGCTACCGCATCGTCCGAAGCGGTATCGGTATCGATCAAAAAACGCCGCAAATTTCCTCCTTCTACTTTCGATAGCTCTCCCAATGGACCCTGCTCTCTTCGTATTGGGTGCGAGGAGGTTTCTCCTCCGCCGGGACGCCAATCGGGATCAAGGCGAATGCGTAGAGATCGTCAGGGATGCCGACAAGCGGGCGGATCAAATCCTGTTTCGCATCGTCCATCCCGCACCAGGTGGCGCCGAGCCCGAGGTTGGCGACCGCCAAAAGAAGGTTCTCCGTGGCCGCGGACATGTCCTGCTCGAACCATTTGTACTTCTCTTTCTTCCCAAACGGAATCACGACAGCACCGGCGTCGACGCCGAAATCCGCGTAGGGATGAGCAAGACATAGCGACTTTATCCTTTCCCTATCCGTGATGACAATGAACTGCCACGGTTTGCTGTTGTTCGCCGACGGAGCGGCCATCGCTGCCTTTAGTGCCGTTACAAGCACCTCCCGCGGGACCGGGGCACCAGTGAACTTACGGATCGATCTGCGCTTGGTAAAGAAAGCTAATATCTCATCGGCCATTTCGTGACCTCCTTTTCCCTAGTTTCTCCTCGGTGGTACTTTGGATCGCCGCGCGAGCCCTTACTTTCTTGCCACGAAGCGCGACGCGATTATTCTATTGTATGGAGGGGACGGATATGAATAAATTATTGATCCTGGCAGTTGTTGCAGTGGCGGCGTTGTTTCTCGCCCTTGAGATCTCCCCGCATCGAACGGGTCCAGTGTGTCCTGGCATGGCACAGGTAACGGAGATCCACACGATCCAAGGAAGCGGTGCGGTGAGCCCACTTGTCGGGAAGACGGTAACTGTATCTGCGGTAGTAGTCGGCGACTTCCAGGGAAAGGAGCGGCTTAACGGGTTCTTCCTTCAAGAGGAAGACCGCGATGCCGATTCCAACCCGCGCACCTCTGAGGGGATCTTCGTCTACGATCCCGGAGATCAGACGGATGTAGAAGTTGGTGATCTTGTGTGCGTTACTGGAACTGTCACAGAGTACAAGGGACTGACCGAGATCAAAGCGTCACAGGTTGCGGTATTGGGCCGCGCTCCCTTGCCACAACCGGCCCAAGTGAGCCTTCCGCTTACGGAGGAGAACGCTCTGGAGTCCGTCGAAGGGATGCGCGTTGTCTTTCCCCAGCGGTTGACGGTCACCGACGTCTACACCCTCGGTCGCTACGGAGAAGTGACGCTCTCCTCCGGCCGGCTGTTCGCCCCGACTGAGGTAGCGACTCCCGGCGCGAAGGCGCAGGCAGTTATGCGACTCAACGCCTTGAATAGAGTCATCCTCGATGACGGGAGCTCTACGCAGGATCCGGATCCGATACTGTATCCTTTCCCCGGGCTTTCTGCGGTTAACACCCTGCGGGACGGAGATGCAATCCAACGGCTTCAAGGGGTAATCACCTACGCATACGGCTCCTATACGGTGGAGCCGACGGCAACGCCGGAATTTCTGTTTCTGAACCCTCGACCTTCAGCGCCTGCTTCCGTCGGTGGGACGCTATGCGTGGCGAGCTTCAACGTAGAGAACTACTTTGATGGAGACGGATGCGGTGGTGGCTTTCCCACTGCACGCGGGGCGGTTAACCTGCGGGAGTTCGAACGGCAGCGGGATAAGCTCGTAAAGGCGCTTGTTGGGCTCCATGCTGACGTGATCGGCCTCGCCGAGATCGAAAACGATGGGTTTGGACCGACGAGCGCAATTAATAATCTGGTCTCCGGGATGAACGCTGCTGCTCCGATCGGCACGAGTTACGACTATATACGTCTGAGTGTCGATCGAGTGGGGACCGATCAGATTACCTGTGCCATTGTCTACCGCACTCAGACTGTCGCCCCGGTAGGGAAAGCGGTATTTCTAACGGCCGGACTTCCAGAGATGAACCGACCGCCGCTTGCTCAAACGTTCGTGCAGAATGAAACTGGAGCGAAATTCACCGTGGTTGTTAACCACTTTAAGTCGAAGAGCCCGCGCGGTGCCTATGGGGCAGACGCCGACCAGGGAGACGGCCAGGGGGCATGGAACCACAACCGGACCGAAGCGGCGAAGGCTCTTATTTCTTGGATAGCGACCGACCCCACTGGAAGCAATGACCCGGATGTTTTGATCATCGGCGATCTGAACTCCTATACCCGTGAAGATCCAATCACCACATTGACGTCAGCTGGGTACACCGATCTTGTTTCCCGATTCGCGGACGGGCCAACGTACACATACGTGTACAAGGGTGCTGCTGGCTGCCTTGATCACGCCCTCGCCTCGACGAGCCTCGTCCGCCAGGTGACTGGAGCAGCGGTTTGGCATATCGACGCGGATGAGCCGCCCGTGCTCGGTTACGGAACTGCGTACAAATCGGCCGATCAAGTAGTCTCCCTCTACCGGAACGATCCATACCGGTCTTCGGATCACGACCCGCTTGTTGTGGGACTCGACCTCAAGTAAGTTGCTTCCTTGCCGTGATAAAGGAATAATAGGGGAAAAGGAGGTAACAATGAGGAAAGTCACGATAGGGCTGATGGTGTTGGTGGTGATCCTCTTCGGGACCCTTACCTTGGCGAGTTCGCTCAAGTTCCTCGGTTCGTACGAGATCCCCACGAGCGATTGGAGCTACGGAACGATGCCTGTAGGAGGGATATCCGGCCTGACGTACGACGAAACGCGCGGGGTCTACTATGGGATCTGCGATGACCGCGGCGGCACCGGCACTCCGGGGCGGCTGTACACCTTGCGGATCGACGTCGATGAAGCCGGGATTCACAACGTTCAAGTTCTCGGAGTGACATTCCTGGACTCGGACCCCAACTCCCCTGGGGTTCAGCCTTATCCAGCGAAGGGAATCGACGCTGAAGAGGTACGTCTTACCCCTAATGATCAGCTTTTAGTCTCTTCGGAACGCGATTTAAACGGGGATCCCTGGATCCGTCGGTTCGCGTTGGACGGGGTGCTGCTCGGTGAGATACCGCTCCCGGCCAAGTTCATCCCCGGCGACGGAAAGGGAGTGCGCGGGAACCTCGCTTTCGAAGCGATGGATCTCACCCCCGACGGGAAAACGCTTTACGCGATGAACGAACAAGCGCTCGTGCAGGACGGGGATAAATCAACGGTGGACCATGGGACGCCGGTGCGGATCGTTAAGTTCAACTTGAGCGGCGAAAACCCGCGGGACGCGGCCGAGTACGTGTATGTGACCACTAAAATATTCGCTGCGCCCACCTCCGGAACATACGCGGACAACGGGGTCTCAGGGATGCTCTACATCAAACCGTTCATGCCGGAGTACGACCTGCTCGTGATGGAACGTTCGTACTCGAGCGGAGTGGGGAACGACATTAAGCTGTTTGGAGTGAACTTAGCTGGGGCGACCGATGTGAAAGATATATTCGCCCTTCCATCCTCGTTCAACGGGATCCCGGTCAAGAAGACACTCGTACTGCGCATCTGCGCACTGCTGGACAAGTCCGATATCGCGGTGAAACCGGACAACATGGAAGCAATAACTATCGGGCCGAAGCTGGCGGATGGTCATTACACCCTGATCCTGGCGAGCGACAATAACTTCAACAAACACCAGCGCAACCTGTTCCTGGCGTTCGAGATAGTTCCGTAGATGATGCCGCCCGTGGGAGAGGCAGCTCTCCTGCGGGCTTTTTATCGGAGGTGAGTGTGAGCCGGGTCAAGACCATGCGCGCGATAGTCCTGGAAAAACCGGGCGAGCCGCTCCGACTCAAGGAAGTGCCGATCCCAAGCCCCGGTCCCGGACAGGTGCTGCTCAAGGTTGCCGCATGTGGGATCTGCCGGACCGATCTGCATATCTTAGATGGTGAGCTTCCGAACCCGAAACTGCCGTTGATCCCGGGGCACGAGATCGTTGGTCGAGTGGTGGAGCTCGGCGCTGGGGTGACCCGGTACCGGATCGGGGATCGGGTCGGAGTACCGTGGCTCGGGTACACCGACGGCACCTGCCGGTATTGCCGGAGCGGCAAGGAAAACCTGTGCGAAAACGCCCGGTTCACCGGGTATACCATCGACGGTGGGTACGCCGAGTATACCGTGGCCGATGTGCGCTACGCGTTTCCGATCCCGGATGGGTACTCCGACGCCAACGCCGCTCCTCTCCTGTGTGCTGGGCTGATCGGCTACCGCGCCTACTGGATGGCCGGAGATGAGGTTGAGAGGATCGGGATGTACGGGTTTGGGGCGGCGGCGCACATTATCGCCCAGGTTGCGGTCCACCAGGGAAAGAAGGTGTACGCGTTCACCCGCCCCGGCGATCGGGAAAAACAGGAGTTCGCCCGGCAATTGGGAGCGGTATGGGCCGGTGATTCCACTGTACTTCCCCCGGAGCCGCTCGACGCCGCGATCATCTTCGCCCCGGTCGGGCCGCTCGTTCCCGCCGCACTGCGCGCGGTCGACAAAGGCGGTACCGTGGTCTGCGCCGGGATCCATATGTCCGAGATCCCCGCGTTTCCCTACGACATCCTGTGGGAGGAGCGGAGGATCGTGTCGGTCGCCAACCTCACCCGCCGCGACGGGGAGGAGTTCATGACAATAGCGCGGGAGTTTCCGATCGAGACGCACGTCACGGAGTTCCCGCTCGACCGAGCGAATAAGGCGATTGCGGAACTCCGTGCCGGGCGGATTAAAGGTGCCGCGGTACTGATTCCGTAATGTGGCATGTAATCCCGTAGCAAACAGAAAGGTTCACGCATTGCATTTGGAGGGCTGAATCGTATAGGCTTCAGGGAAGCAACGCGTTAACCGAAAGGAGGAACATGCGCCTGGTCCGATTCACCCATCCGCGAGTTCCCGCTCCGGTGACCGGCAGACTAGTTGGAGAAATGGTTCGAACCGACGAGGGGGAATTCCCCCTCTCCGAGATTAAGCTCCTTCCCCCGTGTACCCCGACGAAGATCATCTGTCTCGGAAGGAACTACGCTGATCACGCGAAGGAGCTGGGAAACGAGGTTCCAGACCGACCGCTTCTCTTCTTTAAACCCCCGTCCGCGGTGATCGGTCCCGAGGACGAGATTATCCTCCCGGAGAGTGAACGGGTCGACTACGAAGCTGAACTCGCCATTGTAATTGGCAAGCGATGCCGGAACGTTAAACCAGAGGATGTAATGAAATTTATCCTCGGCTACACATGTATGAACGACGTCACCGACCGCGCCGCCCAGAAATGGGAGAAAAATTGGGTCAGGGCGAAGGGGTTTGATACGTCTGCTCCGCTTGGTCCGGTCATCGTCACCGCCGATGAGATTTCCGGCCCGTTCCGGGTGATATCACGGGTGAACGGGGAGCTCCGCCAGGACGGATCGACCGCCGACTTCATATTTCCAATCCCGGAGATTATTACCGAGATCACCTCACGGATTACGCTCGAGCCGGGTGATATTATCGCCACCGGTACTCCGGCCGGAGTGGGACCGCTTCAGCATGGGGATATCGTGGAGATCGAGATCGAAGGGATCGGCGTATTGAGAAATTATGTGCGCTAGTAATCCCACTCCTGCTTGATCGCGCTTGGCCCGATATCCCATGGATCGTCCCCCAGCGGGATGTAACCGGTTATATCGGTATTGACCGCGGTTTCAGCGACAGCGTACAGCACACCGTCGATCGTCCACACCCCGGTATCGCTGGGCAGCTCGTCGATCTCGGATTGTAGGATCGGGACGAGCGCGAGCACATGGTCGGGGGTGTCGTCACCGTCCGTATCGACGAACGCCATTGTCACATGGTAGCCGAGCGCCCGCACCAGGCTGACGTAGAGGATTGTCGAATCTTCACAGTCCCCTTGGCCGTCGACGAGGGTCTCGAGCGGGTAGAGCGGATATTCCATCCCGGGTTGGTCCTCAACATACCTGATCGATCCCTGTACAAATGCCAGGATGTAATCGAGCACGGTTATACGATCGCCGTTCACCTTGTTTCGGAGATCCTCGGCGAGATCGGAGAGCGTCGGATCATCACGTGGCTCGCTGACGTAATCGCCGTAGTTATAGTTGTCGATGAGCGGCTGGCGCACCTGGTTGTGGTAGGTGAGGTATAGATTCTCCGGGATGAGAAATTCGAGAGACTGTTCTTCCCCGTCGTATTCCCAGTGATAGCGGCGGAGGATCATCCCGTCGGGGACTGGCAGCGCGTTCACTTCTTTAGAGGCAGTTGCCTCCTCCCCATGAGCGTCAACTACGCGTAACGTGACAGTGTATGTCCCGGAGGTGGAGTAAGTGTGCTCTGCGATCTTTCCTGCGCCATTAGTCCCGTCTCCGAAATCCCAGGAAAACGTTAGAGCGTCTCCGTCTGGATCGAAGGAAGAAGAGGCATCAAACGATACAGAAAGCGGTGTATATCCTTGGTTCGGTACAGCAGTAAACGCAGCTGTGGGTGGATTGTTCGAGGGATGAAAAATACATCCGCCGAGGAACATAACCGCGACTACGATTAATCCTGCCCGTGTGACTCCTCTCATCTTTTTTTACCCCCGGTGGCACAATTCTACGGGGCGATGTCACGACTTCAAAGGGGTCTATCCACATCTTGTTAATGGGGCTTCTTCTAAAAGTTTCTGGTAAAGGCGCACTAGTCTCCGGCCGATTTTATCCATGGAATATTCCTCCGCTGTCATCCGAGCCGCTCGGGACAATCGTTCGCGGAGCGCTGTGTCATTCGCTATCGATTTTATTAATGTTACGAAATCATTGATATTGCGCCCCTTGAGACAATTTATGTCGTTTTTCAGCCAGGTTCGGTATTCCGGCAAGTCGCGCACAACAAGTGGCAGCCCGCATGCTGATGCTTCTAACAGTACTAATGATTGTGTCTCTCCATGCGAAGGGAAGAAGAAAAGATCTCCTCCTGATAAAGCTGCTTGCATATCGTCGACGAATCCGGGCATGAATAAGTTGTCCGGCTTGTTTTTTATTTTCCGCTCCATCTTTAAATGAAAGGCTAAAACGCCCCAACTTTGCCCGTACCACACAAAATCGTACTGAGGAAGCAGTTGGGCTGCCTCGATGAAGTCAAGCACCCCCTTGCGGGGAATGACATTTCCAGCAGCAATGACGGTGAATTTCGTCAACGATAAGCGTGCCCTGTTTTGTGCCCGTTTTTCAGGAGAAAAGACCATCTTTGAGGTGTCTATGCAGTTGGGGACAACTTCTATCGGCTCGGGCAATCCCTGAGCGAGTAGGAGTTCTTTGGCCCGTACAGAAGGGGTGAAAATGGCATCGCTACTCCGATAGTAGTGGCGTAGGTAACGTTCGTAAAACGGGGCGATGAGATTAGCGAGGAGGAAACTGTTCTTCAAATCGAAGCTCCCGACGGAGTGGGCATGCACCACGACCTTTTTCCCGGCTTTCTTCGCTGCCTTTAGGTAGTGGAAGGAACGCGGTCCGTATGAATGTATATGGAGCAGGTCATAGTCATTGTTTTCAGGATCAGTGCATACTTTTACTCCCAAGCGCTCTAAGGCCTTTTTATGGTTATTAAAGGCCGTCCAGAAGCCGGATTTTTTAACCAATGGGGAGTCGCTAAATTCAAGGTAAAGACACACTTTCACCGTGGTAACCTCGAGCGACGCGGCTGGTCATTTTTCACAGCAAAACCGCTGAAGTTTTTCATAAAGGTCCTTGATGCCGTATCCGTTTATATTGATTATACAGTTATCTCAACATGCCATTTTGGGCTGCAGACACCGCGTTATCAAGTAAGATCGATGGTTAGCAGGGAATTGCTGGATTCGAACACGGGTTTAAGCTAACCGATGTCTTCCTTATCGTTACCCCGCCTGGGTAATGTTTAGGCCCTCTCGATAGAGGGAGTGAATTTTTGCCCCTCCAGGGATAAAAGATCCGTTTCTATCTCACCGGAAAAGTGGGGTATCATCGTAACATGGAGAGGAAAACAAAGCCATTTATTCACCTGACGAGCCTTGGATGCGTCAAGAACTTGATCGATTCCGAGCACCTTCTTGCTAAGCTTGCGCAAGCAGGAGCGGTTGTTGGTGCTTCCCCAGAGGAAGCAGATGTGATCATTGTCAACACCTGCGGGTTCATCGATCCGGCGAAGGAGGAGTCAATCGAGACGATCCTCGAGTATGCTCGATACAAGGAGGCTGATCCCGGCAAACGCCTGATCGTGATCGGCTGCCTGGGGCAGCGTTACGGACACGAGCTTCGCGAGGGTATTCCCGAGGCAGATGCTGTCTTCGGATTGAACCAAGAAGATGAAATTATCGCCGCTTGTGGCCTCGATCCCAACTCCGAAACCGGGAGATTGCTCCTAACCCCGCCGCACCTTGCTTATCTCAAGATATCCGAAGGATGCAGCAACGGCTGCACTTACTGCACTATTCCCATGATACGGGGCCCTTACCGTAGCCGGTTGTCGGCTGATATCCTCACCGAGGCGGAGGAACTGGCGGCTTCCGGGGTGAAGGAACTCGTGGTGATCGCCCAGGACACTACCCTGTACGGGACCGATCTCCCCGGCGAGATTCGCATTCATGACCTGCTGTCCAGGCTCGCGAAGATCGACGGATTTCACTGGATCAGGCTTCTATACACACATCCGGCTCACTTTCCGAATGAGTTGATCGAGGCGTACGCAGAGATTCCAAACCTCGTTCCGTACGTCGATCTCCCGCTTCAACACTTGAGCGACGGAATTCTGCGGCGGATGGGACGGGGAATGACCCAGAAGACGGCGCTCGAGCTTATCTCCCGACTGAGGGAGCGGGTACCGGAGATCGCAATCCGGACGACGTTCATCGTCGGATTCCCCGGTGAAACGCGGGCCCAGTTCAACGAACTCCTTGGATTAGTGCGGGAACTGCGGTTTGAACACCTCGGGGTTTTCCCTTATTCGCGAGAGGAAGGGACCCCGGCGGCGCGAATGCCGGGCCAAGTGTCGGAGAGGGCTAAGTCCCGTCGCGTCCGTGATCTGATGCTTGCCCAGCAGGAGATCGTCTTTTCTCGCAACAGAGCGCGTATCGGTGATAGGGTCGAGGTGGTGATTGATGGAAAGGTGGATGCGGACAAGTGGATCGGGAGAACGGCGGCACAAGCCCCGGATGTCGATCCCGTAACCTACATCTACGGGTCCGGGATAGAACCGGGCATGTTTATCGAGGTCGAGATAACCGGCAGCGATGGGTACGATCTTATCGCTCGCCCGGTCCGGGAAGGAGGAATGAATGGAAGAGACTTACACCTTGGAAATAGCTGAAGAAATAGAAGTTGTCGCTGCTCTTATATGGGCGGAGGGAATCGCCCCCCCGCGACCGACCGAAGAGGCATTCGATTATCTATCCTCCGTGGTTGCTCGTGCGCAGGAACTGGGCGAGGACGCGATCCCGGCCGAGACCCGAAAGAGGGTGCGGCGGATGCTCAGGTACGGGAAGTATCGCCCGAGTGGGCGGGGAAAACCGGCATCCGAGTTCCTTCTCCGCGCCGCTATTCAGGGGAAGTTTCCGCTTGTCAACTGCCCGGTCGATGTGAACAATGCGGTAAGCCTTGATTCCGGGCTGCCCGGATCGATCTTCGATGCTGATATCGCAGGGAGGCGTCTCCTCCTGCGCCGTGGCCTGCCGGGGGAGAAATACGTGTTCAACCGCTCTGGGCAGGAAATCGACCTGGAGGATCTTCTCCTTGTGTGCCGCATGACGGAATCCGGCTGGAGCCCGTGCGGTAATCCGGTGAAGGACGCAATGGTAACGAAGATCACGGAGGCAACGCGGAACGTCGTCGCTGTGCTCTACGCCCCGGCGGATGAACCAGTGAGTGAGCTTGCCGGATGGGCCGCCCGTTACGCTGAGCTTCTCACGGACCAGTGCGGAGCGAAAAATGTGGGACACCGAGTGATAGAAGGTGCTTCCTAAGCGATATTTTCTTCCTGTTTATGAAACTCCGGTAATTTCTACTTGACAATTAGCTGGGGATCGGGTAAGCTTTTATTTGTTGTTGGCAGTCGTGCAGTCGTTTCAACTAGAAGTCTCTTCGAGTGCAAAACGCTCTGTCTCGATGAAACACCCAGCAAGAAGGAGGTAACACCCATGGCAGAGCGCCAGACCGGCACAGTCAAGTGGTTCAGTGACAGCAAGGGTTACGGATTCATCTCCCGTGAGGGCGG
>CAZZJU010000012.1:0-25951 GCA_964654805.1 uncultured Thermotogae bacterium
CCCCGGGTTGAGACGCAGCTTATCCACCCCGGCCCGGATCGCGGCGAGGGCGAGCCGGTGGCTAAAGTGGATGTCGGCGACCAGCGGGAGGGAGATGCGTGCCTTGATCGCGGGTAGCGCATCAGCCGCGGCCTGATCCGGAACCGCGACGCGCACAATCTCGCATCCGGCTGCGTGCAATCGGTTTATCTGGGCAACGGTTGCTTCTACATCGCGGGTGTCGGTGTTGGTCATCGATTGCACGACGATCGGCGCTCCGCCCCCGATCACGACCCCACCGACGTTCACCTCTCTCCGTGTCATCCTTCACCTCCGGCGAATTCCCGCACGAGCGCTCCGATCCCCTGGCCGATCGCCCGTCCGGCCCGGAACGCGGCGAACCCGGCGTTGAGCGCAGCGATCGGGTGGCGGAGTGCATCACTGACCTTGGCCAGGCGAAGCTCAACCCCGGCCGGATCGAGGACGCTCTTCACGGCGAGGAACGGGATCCTGTTGTCATCCGCCCAATCGGCAATTCGACCCGCTTCCATCTCCACTCCCAACGCCTTCGTCTCCTTGTGTAGCCGTTCTTTCTCCACTTTTTTCCCGATCACTCGGGCCACGGTGACGAGCCGCCCCTGCGCGGGGACGATCCCATCTCGCGTGAACGCGGCCCGCGCCCGGGCGAGGAGCTCAGGCGCAATCGCGATCGCCCTTCCGCGGTGGATCACCTCGGTCACCAGGATCAGATCCCCGGTTGCGAGTCTCGGATCGAGTCCGCCGCAGAACCCGGTCGAGATGAGGAGATCAGGTCTTCCCCCTGCCGTGATGGCCCGCTCGAATCCGGACGACGCCCCAGGGCGGATCCGCACCGCCCGCACTCCCGCGCGTTTCGGGATCCACGCCGTCTCGGTCCAGAAGCAGGCCGCCACCACGATCATCTCCCCCGTTCACCCCGTGCCAAGATCAGGAGGTCGCGCGGCTTGGACAGGGCCTCGAGGATGCTCGCCCCCTCGAACCCGGAGTGCATCATGCAGTTTGTGCACCGGCGATCCTTACCCGGTCCGTATCTTTCCCACAGCTTGGGATCAAACAGTTCATTCACATCCTCTACGTGCTCGTCGGCGAGGATGTAACACGGCTTGCGCCATCCGAGCACGGTGTAAGTCGGCGTCGTCCAGGCGGCACACGGGTAATCCCGCTCTCCGCGCAGGAAGTCGAGATACAACGGGTTGTTGTAGAACGGGAAGCCCTTACTCGGATCGAGGACGCGCCGGAACACCTTGATCGATTCCTGCCGCTCGAGGAACAGCTCGCGGTCGGAGACGTCCTTGTACGCGTAACCGGGGGAGACCATCAATCCCTCAACTCCGAGCTCGGTGAGGAGCGCGAACAGCTTATGCAGGTCATCAACGTCGGATCCGTGGAACAGGGTTGTGTTTGTGTTCACCCGGAACCCGCGTTTGATCGCCTCTTTGAGCCCGGCGATCGCCGTGTCGTAGGTCCCCTCGCGCTGCGTCACGTAGTCGTGGATCTTCTTTGTCCCGTCCAGATGGACGACGAACGAGAAATAGGGTGTCGGTTTAAATAGGTCGAGCTTCTCCTGCAGAAGAAGTCCGTTCGTGCACAAGTAGACAAACCGCTTCTCGGCGATGATCGCCTTTACGATCTCCCCGATCTGGGGGTGGAGAAGCGGCTCTCCGCCGGCGATCGATACAATCGGCGCCCCTGACACGTGCACCGCTTCCAGCGATTGTTCCACTGTTAGGCGCCGCTGCAGAACGTTCTTGTACTCCTCGATCCGTCCGCACCCGATACAGTGGAGGTTGCACGCCTCGAGCGGCTCAAGCATCGTGACGAACGGGAAATACTTTCTCCCCTTCGCCTTCTGAGCGACGATGTAACGCGCCATCGCGAGGTCCAACTTGAGCGGTCGTTTCATTTCTCCCTCCTTGCCAGATAATCGATCAACTCGTACATTTCTTCCTTGTGGGGAAACGGAAGTGTGATAAGTACTTTCTCAGCCTCGTCGAGATGGTCTTTCACCATCCGTTCCGCAATTTCCCTTGCCCCGATCCGCTCGAGGACCGCTACTACGTCGGCGACGTCGGTGTCGGTCAGACTCTCCTTCCGGTACGTCTCGACGAGAATGGCGCGGTCGGCCCCACTGGCGCGGGAGAGGCCGACGACGACCGGGAGCGACTTCTTCCTGCGGCGGATGTCTGAACCATGCGGTTTGCCGGTGACTGCGTCATTTCCCCATATTCCGAGGAGGTCATCGCGGATCTGAAATGCCCTTCCCAACGCCGCGCCGAAATCGGACAACCTACCGATGGTTTCCTCTTCCGCTTGGGCGACGATCCCTCCCAATACGAACGAGCAGCGAATGAGTGCCCCCGTCTTTTTGTCGATCATTTCCATATATTCTTCCACGGTAGTTTCCCGTGTCTCGAAGGAGAGATCGAGTCCCTGCCCCTCGATCATCTCGATCGTGGCGAAGACGAGTGTCTCCGTGACCTGGGGGCCGGCGGAGAGCGCCTCCCGGACCGCGATCGTCTCCATCAGGTCCCCAGCGTTGATTCCCTGCGCCGTCCCGTGTAAAGCCCAGACCGTCGGGCGGCCGCGACGCAGCCGGTCGCCGTCCTGGATGTCGTCGTGTATGAGCGAGAAGTTATGAATGAGCTCAAGCGCCACTGCAGCAGGTAATGCATTGCGTGTGTCCGCTCCAAGTTCGGTGGCGGTGAACAAAACGAGGCTTGGGCGCAGGAGTTTTCCCAGGTGCTCCGTTCTTTCCCCGCTTCCCCCTTCCAGACCGACGTGGTAACGGAGAATCGGATACAGAAGAGAATCACCAGTAAGCGCCTTCTCCAGGCCGGAGATGATCAAATCCCTAAATTTTATCAGTATGCTCGGTGTGTTCATCTTTTCGGTGAAAATCTGACAAGACCTAACCGCTCCGCTGCTTCCACAAGCTCAGTTGCGGAGTGTGCTCCGAGCTTGCGCATCAACCGCGCCCGATGGTTACGAACCGTGTGCAGGCTGCGCGACATGATCTGTGCGATCTCTGCGTTCTTTTTTCCTTCGGCGATCAACTGCAGTACCTCCCGTTCACGTTCGGTGAGGGGCGGCATATCCTCTGTCTCTTGCGGGATCCCGTGCGGGAAATAGCGTTTACCCGCGGCGACAGAGGTGATGGCCGCGAGGAGTTGATCCGGTGCCTCGTCCTTGAGCACGTACCCCCACGCTCCCGCTTGCCATGCCTGCCGTACGTATCCTTTATCCGCGTACATGGAAAGGACGATCACCCGCGTTTTCGGCGAGAGACGTCCGATCCGGCGCATCGCTTCAATTCCGTTCAAAAGGGGCATCGATACATCGACAAGGGCGACGTCCGGTGCTAACGCCCTCACTACACGAAGAAGGGCTCTCCCATCTTCCGCTTCCCCGATAACCTCCACGATGGAAGGATCGAGCAAAGCTTTGATCCCCTTGCGTACAAGGGTATGATCGTCACCCAGTACCACCCGGATTGCCACGATGGTTCAAGTTTACTTCAAATGGCCATCATGTGGAATGAGGAAAATGTATCAATCTAAACGGGCCAACTCGATCCGCTTGGCATGAGCAATCAAAGCAACCCGGGTGTGGACGCCGAGTTTGCACATTAGGCGTTCGCAGTAGTTGGCCACTGTCTTCTCACTGATGTTGAGAATGGTGGATATCTCTTTGTCAGTATGTCCTTCCTTGATAAGCCCAAGGATCTCCCGTTCTCGCTCGGTTAACCTAGTAGTGGGAAGCTGAAACTCACCCCTGAGAACTGAGTCGATAGCGGTATAGAGTGCCTCGGGATCAGCGGTTTTGGATATAAGCCCGCACGCCCCACGGGCCATCGCTGCTTCTGCGTACTCCGGTTCATCGTACATGGAAAGAATGAGTACTTTCGTATTCGGGGATGCTTTACGCAGTTCAGGAAGCGCAGTCAGCCCATCTTGATCGGGAAGGGAGAGATCGAGGAGGAGAAGATCCGGGCGTGTCTTTCGCAGAAGTTTCATCCCTTCAGCGGCGTTGGCAGCCGCGCCGATGACGACAAATCGCGGGGATTTCTCCAGAAGTCGGGTGAGTCCGGCACGCACAAGCGCATGGTCATCAATGATCGCAATCCGGATCTCCCGCATACGGGACCTCCAATTCTATCCGCGTTCCCTCCCCAGGATGAGAGATAATTCGCATCTTCCCTCCAATCCCCTCTACGCGTTCTCTAATTCCCCGTAACCCTAACCCGGGGAGCCTCTCAGGATCGAACCCAACCCCATCGTCTGTAACCGTCAGGATAATTGAGTCGGAAGTGCGAACAAGCGAGATCTCCACATGCTGAGCTCGCGCGTGGGATTGGATGTTCCGCAGCGCCTCCTGCGCAGCGGAGAACAGAAGCCCTTCGTGTTCCTGAGGAAGACGCTCGGCAAGGTCGATATGTAAGCGGATTTTGAGGTCACTGGCTTCCTCTACCCTCTCTCCGAGTCTACGGAGTGATGGTCCGAGCCCAAGGTCGTCGAGCAGTGGCGGGCGGAGGGAGTGTGCGAGGTTACGTGTTTGGGAGATCGCTTGGTTGAGCATCTCACGCAGGGAGTTCATCCGATCTTCCGGAATCCTTCCTTGCAGAGTGGAGAGTTCAAGCTTAATTGCTGCAAGCGTTTGGCCCAGTTCATCATGTAGCGTGTGCGCGATACGGCGACGTTCTTCTTCTTGAGCGGATAGGATGCGTTGGGATAATCGGGAAAGTTCTTTCCCCCGCTCACGCAGGGCACGGTTCTTCTGGGCGTATATGGCGGTGAACGCTCTTACGGTGTAGGCCAGCGGAGCGTACACCCCGACTGCACCGGCGAGGATAGTAGTCAAGTTATAGGTCAAGCTGCGGTAAGGCGCCTTATAAACCGGAAACAAGGAGCGATGCGGGATTACCCCAAAATACTCGAGAAGAACAAGTCCGGAATATAGTAGGACCACGAGCCCGGTGATGAGGTACCCCTGGAGCTCCGGGAGGAAGAAGTTCGCATAGATCACAGTAAATAAGTAGAAGATGATCCCGATCCACTCACTTCCCCCCATGAGATGGATCAGGAACGTGATGATTACGATCTCGGCGATGAAAAACCCGGCGTGTACCCAATGCAGGCTGCCCTCATTCGTCTGGCGTTCTATCATGTACTTAAACGGGAATGTCAGTAGGAACCAAACGAGCGGGGCGTAGAATAACGGGTTCAGGTAACTGATCCTGGTTATAAAGATAACGATTAAGGCGACGGCGGAGAACACCCCCAGGGTGATCCGCCGTGCCATCACCGTCTTTAAGACGGTCGCTTTTAATTCTGCGAAACCCGTCTCTGCAGGCATCGGGATACAATTATTTCAGCGTAGGTGGAATAACTATTTTCCCGAAGTTCTTTTCGTACTTTTCGATGTTTTCCCCAATTGCGCGGTACAGACGCTTCATATGTCCAGGGTTAAGAATGATCCGCGACACCAGAAGTGCTTGGTCTGCTTGTGGGGTTTGAGTCTGTGGATCGACGAACAAGAAGTCTATTATAAATTCTTCTTTGCGATGGGAGATAAGGGCGAGATTCGAGTAGTGCCCCCGTCGTACTTCGTTATCCGCTGTGATTTGCATCTGCCTTTCTGCCATTTATGTCACCTCCGTTGATCTCGAAAGATAGTAGCTTTTCGGAGATGACGGAGCAACTATGGGGTAAGGTACCGAGAGAAGAAATACTCAACTGTCCTCCGGTGTCGACCGGGAAGAAGGATATGATGGTTTCCCAACGGCTCTGTTAGGAGTGTATCGATCGGACCATCGATCGCGATTCCGAGTTGGGTGCGACACAGGTCCTCCCGCTGGGCAGTTTTCTCCACGGTTCCCTCCCGCACAAATAAGCGATCGAGCCGTTCTCCGCCGAAGCGGAAGACGGTGCACGGACCAGGGGGGATTTCCGCTGAAATTCCTACTCCAATCCCGGATTCGAAATGGCTACGCACCGCATAACCGGAAGCCAGAGATAGAGGACATGTACAATGCGCGAGGTAGAGCTTTTTCTGTTTCACGTCTACTGCAGTAACGTTCCCCATGAACGCTGGTTGATCGATAAGCAGACTGCCGATGTAAAGGGAGAATAAGGCTTGCATATCCCCCTCACATCCGGCAGGGACGCGCTCGTCATTCAGTCGGGACAGTGCGTAGCATCCGGTGTTCTGCACCTTGATGACGAGGTCAAAGCAGCGAATAGTGAATGCAGCGAGCCGGTATTCATCGATCAGTTCTCGGATTGCTTTGTAGATTGCCACTGCTCCTCGCAATTCCTCCGGACTGGGTTCAACCACTGTGGATGCCCCTTTGGTGAATTTGGCCAGGTCTTTGCGCGGCGCTCGGGCCTTCTTTATTCGGTCGATGAGCTCATCAATTGGGATTTTTACGAGTTCTATTCCCATTCTGCCCTTGAGAAATGCCCGATCAACATCACTTGCCACCAGCCATTCTGATGGCTCGCCGATTATCCCCACTCGGCTGAACCGGAGTTCCTCCCAGGCCGAGATGACGCGCAGTTCGCGGGAGAGACCGGTGGCGATCGTCTCCGGCTCTCCGAACAGTATCCTTCCTTCACCCCCGTCCTGGCGGATGCGCGCCAGGATCTCGAGCGATGCAGGAAGTGAGTTGTGCCCGGGATGAGCAATGAGGATCGCGGGAGGAGGAATCTGGGATACGACCTTCAGCACCTCCCGCTCCACTCCTCCGGTGAGGACGAGGATCGTGGGGAGCCCGTCCCCGGAGGGAAAATCGACTTCGGAAACGGTAAATTCGCCTGCTGCACGTATTCCCGAAAGGATACTCTCTTTAAGACGGGCAATCTCCTGCTTGCCATGCAGGGAAGACGCTCGCACGATCACTTCCACTTTGTCCATGCTTTGATGCTATGCGGAACAGGACTCGTTCTGGATGTAAGTCTGGACGTGTCGAACGGACACCGATGACCATCGGACGTTCCGGCTGGGCTCAACAGACGGGAACTAACGCCCCATTCATTGACGACGAGGGCGAAGCTTCATATAATCGTCATACGTGGCGGCGTAGCCAAGTGGCAAGGCAAGGGACTGCAAATCCCTGATTCAGCGGTTCGAATCCGCTCGCCGCCTCAATTTGGGTGGTTAGCTCAGTCGGGAGAGCGCATGCTTGACGTGCATGAGGCCAGAGGTTCGAGTCCTCTACCACCCATTTCCCCTTGCAATTTCCCCACCCTCCGCGGTATAAGTAGCTAAAATCTCACTTCCACTATCGGAAAAAGGAGGGTTAAAGTGAAGAGGATCTTGCTTTTTGCGACTCTGTTAATCATAGGGCTAGCAATTTCCGTGCTGGCCGCTCCGAAGATTAGTGTCGATCAAGCAATATACGATTTCGGTGAGGTTACCGCTGGGGTAGCTGTGACTCATACGTTTATCTTGACAAACGTGGGAGATGCTCCGCTTACAATCACAAGTGTACGGACGAGTTGTGGGTGCACCACTACTGCGCTGTCCAAAACGACTCTGCAGCCAGGTGAGTCAGTGAAACTGACAGCAACGTTTGATAGTACACATTACAGCGGTCGGGTGGGAAAGAGCATTTACGTTGAATCTAACGACCCCGACACCCCAAAACTTGTTCTGGTGATTACTGGGACAGTTAAGCGTGGTGAGCCGTACAATATCTCCGCAGCCGATCTCAATTATCTGTTTTACGTATTGATCGACTTGCGTAGTCCAAAAGAATATGCTGCGGCACATTTGCTTGGCGCGATCAACATCCCCTACGATCAGCTTTCCGATTGGAAGGATAAACTGCCGAAAGGGGTACTTATTGTCCTTTACGACCAGGATGGTTCTCTGTCTGACAAAGCAGCAAAAGAGCTGATCTCCGCCGGATTTCCTCAGGCGAAGAGCTTGCTTGGCGGGCTAAACGCATGGGAAAAACTGTACAAGAATAAGTTTATCTTTTCCTCTTCTTCGTGAGATGGCTTCCTGTTTGCCCAGGTGAATAACCAGCAGGTATTATATGCTAAAGGTTGCATATGGGAGGCAGGATGCAGTATTTGGTAGAGGCGTTACGTGCGCTCGGAAACTCCGAGCGCCTGCGCCTCTTTTCCCTTCTTGAATGGCAGGGCGCCGAACTTTGTGTATGTAAACTGGTGGAGGATCTAGACCTATTGCAGCGTCCGGCCTCCAAGCATCTGCGCATACTGCGGCGGATCGGAGTGATCGAAAGTATACAGGTGGAAAGGTGGTACAACTGGTCAGCAGCGGGGGCAAGAACTTTCTGAGTTCCTGCAAGCAATTATCTCTTATTCAGAATTATCTGTTGATCTTAGACGGCTGCGAAATAGCCTCGACCAGCGGGAGAGCAGTCATTGCGTGGTGCGGAGAAAGCCCCGAGAGGATGTGGATGTGTAAGGATTCGGTGCCACCCTCTGAAGAGATTGTAAAGGAGGACTAGTGAAATCAAGATGGGGTGTGTCTTTTTGGGCCGTATTGCTTTTTATTATGCTTCTGGTGCACTGTGCTTGGGGAACGCAGCTTATTATGTTTTACGAAGATGGTTGTCCGCACTGCGCGCGCATCGAAGCGTTTCTGAATACTATCGCGCCTAAATATCCGAAGCTCGAGATTACGCGATACGAAATCCACGATCCTAAAGTGCATGACCTTCTCGCTAAGTTACTCGCCGCGTACGATGCCAAACTTGGCCCGGTTCCCATCATCTTCATTGGTAATGTCGCGTTTGTGGGGGGGACGTTTTACGGTCTTTACCCAGAGCCGACAACGGTGAGTGGGCGAGCGGAGGAGATGACTCTCGAACAGGTGATCCGGCAGGCGATTGAAGATAATGCTCCTTCACCATTGAGCCGCATTGAAACGACTACTTCAAGCGGCCTTGCCAAGAGCTTGACCATACCAGCGGTTATCCTCGCAGCAGCCGCTGATTCTGTAAACCCGTGTACGTTTGCTGTGTTAGTTCTCTTGTTGGGTACTCTTCTTGTTGCTGGGCGGAAGGGTAAAGTACTGCAAGCTGGTCTCGCATTTACCGGAGCAATATATATATCGTATTTTCTAATGGGAATAGGGATATTTTCAGCTATTCAAGCAGCTGGGGTGCAACGTCCGTTTATTATAGTGGTATCCTGCCTGGCTATTCTGCTTGGGCTGTGGAACATGAAGGATTATTTTGCTTATGGTAAATGGTTTTCTATTGAAGTTCCCGAGAGATGGCGGCCGACGGTGAAGCGGATCACTTCCTCAGTGGTGTCTGTGCCCGGAGCGTTCGCGGTGGGGGTACTCGATTCTCTATTTCTCCTCCCTTGTTCCTCCGGGCCGTACATTGCTATCCTTGCTCTTCTCTCTAAGACGGCCACACGCACCCAGGGGATCGGGCTTCTTCTGTTCTATAATTTAATTTTCATTTTACCACTGCTCATCATCACTGGAGCAGTGCACTTCGGATTTACTACGACAGCACGCGCCGAACGCTGGCGATCGACACGGCTGGGAAAGTTGCACCTTGTGTCAGGGCTCATAATGCTTATCCTTGGGGTAGGAATGATCATCGCGGTGCATTTCGGCTACATGTAAACGGAGGAGAATATGTACAAGCAAGCGCTCATACTCACAGCTTTATCAATTTTTTGTGTATTGTCAGTGGTTGCCGTGTACGGCCAGGTACAAACTTCGTCGAGTGTGCAGACAAACTCCCAAACAGTTTCTCCAACCATCGTTATGTTTTACGCTGAAGGATGCCCGAACTGCGCGCGGATGGAGGACATACTCAACGCGCTCCTTGCGGATCATCCGAATATCAAAGTCGTCCGGTATGAGATCAACGCCCCGGGATCACGAGAGCTCCTGTGGAAGCTCTCTTCCCATTATAAGATTGTGGCAACCCAGGTTCCAGTGATATTCGTTGGAGACAAGGCTATCGTTGGTGCAGGTCGTGCGCAAGAATTCGCTTTACGAGCAGCGATAAGTGACTGTGCTATTCACAGTTGTCCTTCCCCACTTGATTACGCGAAGGGAGTGAAAGGGCCGTGGAATGACTTGTTGATGCTTGGCCTCTTCGTGGGGCTATTTATCATGTTTCTGCTTCTGCAAGGATAGATGTTGCTCTGGGTAACAACAATGTCTATACTGTTCCTACGTAATGGAGAGCGAAAATACACGGCTAGCGGATCTCACGAATGAGGAACTTCTCGATCGATTGGAGAAGCTTTCAGGACGGGATGCAGCGTCAGAAGAGAGATCTAGACTTCAGGAGGAGATAATCAAGCGCAACGTAGGTTTGGTAAAGTCAATTGCGCTTGAGTTTACGCACTCCGGGGAGGATCTGGAGGACTTGATCCAGGCAGGTTATATTGGACTTCTGAACGCGGTAGCGAACTTTGATCTATCTCGCAAAGTGCGGTTTTCTACGTATGCAAGTCATCTCATACGCGGTGAAATCCGCCATTACATTAGAGATAAACATGCTCCGGTTCACGTTCCCCAATGGGTACAGGCAATGAACCGGCGGGTAACTGAAGCAGAAGAGGAATTCTTCAAGCGTGAAGGGAGGCCTCCCTCTCTACAGGAACTTGCTGCAAATGTAGGTGTAGATGAAAAGCAGTTGGTTGAGATCTTACGTGGTCGGGAAGCGATGACTTATGTGTCGATTGACGAGAAAAGACGTGCAGAGGACCCTAATCCATCCATTCCAAGTATTGATCACTTCATCACAGAGGAAGATGGGCTTCCGTTGGATGTGCGATTGCGGATCGTTGCTGCTATTGAGCGGCTTGGTGAGTTGCAGCAACGGGTGGTGGAAGGGCTGTTCTATCAAGGGAAAAGCCAGGTCGAGGTGGGAAAAGATCTTGGAATGTCACAGCGCCAGGTATCGCGGATGAAGGAGGCCATCCTTAAAGAGCTACGGGAAAAACTCGACCCACAAAATAGCAGAAAGAACTGAAATAGTGATTTCTAGGAATAATAAAAGCGAAACTAAACCGGCAAGAGGAGAACGGAGTTGAGCGATTTGTTAACCCTCATAGGCGATGCGGTAGAAAAGCTGCAGAAGAGCGTTACTCTGTTCACCGACTCTGAACGTAGCGCCGGTTTGAAGGAGCTGCAGGACGTTGTCACCCATATCGACCGCTATATTCAGGAGATCGACGACGACCCCCTCCTGTCACTGGCATCCCTTGACCGCCAACAAATAATCAAAGAATTGGAAGGGGTCAAACGTGAGCTAGCGGTGGTGATCGACGAATTGACGGCGACTTCTACTGGGTAAATGTTTGCGTGCAAACGGGCGGTGATTACAGGGGGGACGTGTGGTATCGGTTTTGCTATAGCACAGCGCCTTATTCGCGACGGTTACTCTCTTATCTTGAATTACGCCCATGATGACTCCCGGGCCGAGAGAGTGCGGAAGCAACTGGGCAATGGAGTAAGCTTGGTAAAAGCGGATGTTACGACTGAGGAAGGGGCATCGCGATTAATACAGGGTGCTATAGCAGAAGGACCGGTTCAGCTTTTGGTGAATAGCGTTGGAGATTTTCTCTACAAGCCCCTGCTGGAAACAAGTCTCGCAGAGTGGGAAGCGGTTATCGCGAGTAACCTCACGAGCGCTTTTTTATGTTCAAAGGCAATGATACCCCATCTACGGGCCAACGGGGGAGGAACGATCATAAACATCGGGATGATGCACGCCGGAATTTTAAGGGCGGTACCGCATACGGTTCCCTACACCATTGCCAAGACAGGTCTTGTGATCCTTACCAAATCGCTCGCTAAATCCGAAGGGCGGTATGGAATCCGAGTGAACACGGTAAATCCCGGTTTTATCTCCTCTGGAAACTATCTCCCTCGTGAGGGAGTGTCAATTCCTCTGGGACGCCTCGGAACACCAGAAGATGTGGCTGCTATCGTTGCTTTTCTCGCTTCTGAGGAAGCCTCTTACATTACAGGAGCGGTTATCGATGTCCATGGCGGCGTCTATCTCTAAGGCGTACTCACCTCAGCTTGATAAGCACCGTCCGACCGTTTCACAGTAATTGTCGTTGTCCTGCTTGCTTCAACCAGAACATTCTCGACCACCGTCGGAGGAACAGTGTCAATAACTACACGATAGATTCCAGCAGGAAGTTTTGGGGCAGGCTCGTGCAGGCTTCCGCTAAACACCTCTTTTCCTGCTTGATTGTAGACATGGTAGCGAAGTTCGGTCGGAAGTTGAAGCGCTTTGCGCAACTCAGCACTACTCTGCGCATCGAAATACATCCCACCCGTGGCAGCAGCGATCTCCTTTAATTGTTCCCGTGCCTTTGGTTGACTGGCGACGTCGAAACCGACTACGTGGATCTTCAGGTCGTATCCAGAAGCAATAAGGTCTTTCGCCGCCTGTACCGGATTCCCATGGCATGTTTCCATCCCGTCTGTCACGAGCAGGATCAGATCAGGCCCATGAGCTCCATCGAAATCGTGTTTCGCTTGCTCCAACGCATAGGCAATCGGGGTCGGTCCACCTGTCTCAATCGCTTGGATCTGAGCGCGCAGTGATGCGCGGTCGATGGGTTTGAGCGGGACGAGGAGCTTACTCACTTGGCATCCTCCGAATATGCGCAGTCCTACATTGGTACCATCTGGGATCGTTTCCACTAATTCATCGAGGACTTGTTTCGCCACGTCGATCTTGGTCGAGTTTTCGAACGGCTCAGCCATGCTTGATGAAGTATCGAGGATTATTAAGAGGTTCTTCGGGGCTTCCAACGCGGCCAGGGAAAGCTCCCCTCCCGGGCGCAACTCAAGCGACCCCATCTCTTCACCGGTTGTCCGTGTTGGGCCCATCGCTCCGACCGCATCCACGCACGGCCCGGGACAGGGACTCCGATCTTCATCTGCTGGGACATCAGAAATGCGCACAAACCTGAATTCTTCACCGGGCTTTACATAGGGCGAAATATCAATAGCAGTTGGCCAATCTTTCGCTTCTCCCACCGCGATGTATGAGTTTCCGTCGGTGCTTATCTCAACGCGTGCTGCTCTGCCGTTTGAAATATAAACAAAGAGATCAGGACCGGACACATCCACCAGGCGGTTGTCGACAAACTCAACGATCAAATAACCGCGGTCGTCTAACTCGCTTAGCCGGTATCCAAGTGATACCGAACAAGTACCGCATCCGGAGCAGTTAAGGCATCCCGGCCCACCGCAGTCCGGCGGGCCCAACGCTTCTTTAGCTCGGGAAAATGCAGTGCACGCACAACTGCCTGCCACATAAGCGACAACGCGATCAGCAAATGCAGAATCCCCCTGCGGGAAAGTTACCCCACCGTAGGTTACGGATTGAGAGAAAGAAAACTGAACAATTACTCCGATGACCCATATCAATACGATGAGCCCGAGGACAATCCTTTCCGCTGTTTTACGACGAGTCGTCTTCATCGGTCACCTCCGAGGGTCTTCCCAATTCTCATAATAGAACGATTTGCACAGGAAGACAAGAGGGGGAACGAACGCGCCGGTTGACAGCTGGGTTTCTCTCCGCTAACATGAGGCCGTCGCCGAGGTGGCGGAATTGGCAGACGCGCATGGTTGAGGGCCATGTGGACATAAAACGTCCGTGCGGGTTCAAGTCCCGCCCTCGGCACTAATATTTGTTCATCGTAAGCAGGCCCGGTTATGCGCATCCTAGTAGACGTAATGGGTGGGGATCTCCCACCGGAGGAGCTTGTCAGGGGTGGGATCACCGCCGGGCGTGAAATGGAGATCGAGATCGGTTTCGTCGGTGATCCTGATCTCATCCGTAAAGCTCTCTTCCAACACGGAGAACGAGAAAAACATCCCTTCTCCATCATTCCGGCCACTCAGACCATTAAGATGGACGATCCTCCTGTGCGGGCCGTGCGGGAGAAACGTGATTCCTCCCTGGTAAAAGGGCTAGTAGCACTTAAGCGAGGGGAAGGAGATGCGTTCGTGTCCCCGGGGAATACCGGTGCTGTCGTTGCCGGAGCCATCTTCACTTTGGGGAGAATTCCCGGTGTGCCCCGTCCAGGGATCGGTGCGCTGCTGCCCTCTCTTACGGGCAGGGGGCTACTCATCATCGATGTCGGAGCAACGGTTGACTGTGCTCCTCCTCATCTCCTTCATTTCGCCCTGATGGGGGGTAGCTACGCGCGGGATGTCCTCGGCGTGGATGAACCGCGAATCGGGCTTCTGAACATCGGCACTGAGGTGACAAAGGGAAACAAGCTCACGCAAAAAGCGTTCGAACTATTGGAGAAAAGCCCATTGCCGTTTGTAGGGAACGTCGAAGGACACAACCTCCTTACCGATCCGTCGGTCGATGTGGTAGTATGCGACGGATTTGTCGGGAACGTCTTCCTAAAGGCGCTGGAGGGAGGGGTATCGGCTGTGGTAAAGTTCATAAAAGATGGCTTTTCCCACGGGGGAATGCAGGTTAAACTGGGTGGACTTCTGTTCAAACCCGTGTTTTCCGCCTTGCACTCCCGTCTTTCTTACGAACGGCATGGCGGTGCTCCCTTACTTGGGGTGAACGGGGTGGTGGTAATAGGACACGGCCGGTCCGATGCCACTGCTATTGCCGGAGCCATCCGTGCAGCGCAGCGAGCGGTGAAAGTTGGTTTGAACGAACGAATCGCGCAGGGATTGAAAGGATGGAAAGAAATTGGGAGCTAAGATAATCGGTACCGGGAGCTACCTCCCGGAAAAAACGTTGACTAATGAAGACCTGACTCATATCGTAGAAACTTCCGATGAATGGATAGTGAAACGCACCGGGATCCGTACGCGGCATCTACTCGAACCGGAAGAAAATCCAGCGAAAATGGGCATTTCGGCCGGGAAGGATGCGTTGCAAGCGGCTGGGGTTGATCCCGAAGACGTTGAGCTGCTGATCGTGGCGACAAATTTCCCGGACATGATCTGCCCGGGGTCGGCTCCGTTCATTGCCTCTGAACTCGGGCTTGTCACACGGCCTTTCTTTGACCTTAAGGCCGGTTGTTCCGGTTTTGTGTATGGGCTCACCGTTGCCGGTGCTCTGATAGACGCCGGCATTTACCAGCATGTTTTGTTGATCGGATCGGAGGCTCTGTCGCGGGTGACCGATTGGAAGGATCGTAAGACTTGCGTGCTGTTCGGCGATGGAGCTGGAGCCGCCCTTCTTGGCCCTGGAGGGGAAGATGAAGGGATCTTGGGAGTTTCCATCCATGGGGATGCGGAAAAAGCGATGCTCTTGCATATGCCCGCCGGTGGCACGCGGCTGCCCGCGAGTTACGCGACCGTCGATGACGGAGGGCACTACCTCAAAATGGAAGGATCCGGAGTGTACAGAAGCGCCGTTCCGATGATGGAAACGGCAACTCGGGAAGCGCTGGCTGCGGCGTCCCTCACCCTCTCCGACGTCGACTGGCTGATCCCGCATCAGGCCAACATCCGCATCATTGAATCCCTCGTGCGCCGTCTCGACTTCAATCCGGAGCGGGTTATCGTGAACCTGGACCGGGTGGCAAACACTTCTACTGCATCCATTCCGATCGCCCTCGATGAGGCGTTGCATGACGGCCGGATCTCTCAAGGAGATATCGTTGTCCTTACCGCATTCGGAGCCGGAGCAACCTACGGGGCTGTGGTGGTACGAATCTGATATGAAACGGAAAGTTGCGTTTCTTTTCCCGGGGCAGGGAACGATCCCAGAGGGGCCACTTGCTCTTTCCCCACGGACGGAGCGTATGCTGAGACTTGCCGCCGAAGCCGGGCTCAAAATCCAGGATTGGCTGAGGGAGAGTGATCCCTGCCTTGCCCTTACCGAAAACGCCCAGCCTGTGATCCTGATTGACTCTCTGGGGAAGGAAGCCGAGCTCCGCAAGGCCGGGATCTCCCCTGATTTCGTGGCTGGCCACAGTCTAGGGGAGTACGCCGCTCTCGTGAGTTCCGGCGTGATTACGCCGGAAGAAGCCCTGTCTGTGGTGGTCGAGCGGGGGAGATTGATGGGCAGCGTTCCCGGGGGGATGGCCGCGATCCTCAAGCTTTCCGGAAAGGACGTAGAAGATATCTGCGCTGCAACCGGGGCTACAGTCGCCA
The DNA here is from genome assembly GCA_964654805.1 of uncultured Thermotogae bacterium. Taxonomy (GTDB): domain Bacteria; phylum Bipolaricaulota; class Bipolaricaulia; order UBA7950; family UBA9294; genus S016-54. The sequence goes on from CAZZJU010000012.1 coordinate 16,126, forward strand.
ACTATAACGCACCGGGGCAGATAGTGATTTCGGGGAGAGACGACGCCATTGAAAAGGCTATGGCGCTCGCTAAAGAACGGGGGGGAAGAGCGATCAAACTGAACGTATCCGGACCATTCCACTCCCCGTTGATGGCTCAGGCCCAAGAGGCTCTTTCCCCGCGAATCGAGGAGCTCGAGTTCCGCGCTCCACAAGTCCCAGTTGTATCCGGAGTTAGCGGTAAGGTGGAACTATCTCCTGTCCGGTTGAAGAAGCTTCTTTTGACACAGATAACGGCATGTGTACTCTGGGAAGCAGTGATAGATGCGTTGGTGAATATGGGAGTTAGAACGGCGATAGAAGTAGGACCTGGGGATGTCCTCACTCGGATTGGAAGGAGGATTACCGACAGGGTCGAGTTCATGTCCTACGAGGAGGCATACGGTGGGAGAACTTGAAGGACGCGTGGCGGTCGTTACTGGCGGTACACACGGGATAGGAAAAGCCATTGTTTCCCGCTTGCATCGGGAAGGATGTTCGGTTACAGTCCTTGCCCGCGATGAGGAGGCAGGAAAGGCCTTGGAGGCGGAGTTTTCCGATGTGGAGTTCATCAAAACGGACGTGGCCGAGCTTTCTCAAGTGCAGGAAGCGGCGAGTTCGATCTATGCGCGCCACCGTCGGATCGATTATCTCGTCAACAACGCCGGGATCACACGGGATAGGTTAATCCTCCGCATGGAAGAAGAGGAGTGGAAGAAAGTGATAGATGTGAACTTGACCGGTACCTACAACACAATACGCGCCTTTCTACGTTACATCATAAAGGCGGATGACGGGGCGATTGTCAATATCTCCTCTGTTGTTGGGGAAACAGGGAACGTAGGCCAGGCGAACTACGCTGCTTCCAAAGCCGGAATTATCGGACTTTCTCGCAGTTTGGCTAAAGAAGTAGCCAGTCGTGGTGTACGAGTAAACGTGGTCGCCCCGGGACTTATTGCTACCAGGATGACAAAGGGACTTCCTGAAGAAATAAAAAACTCTTATCTTTCCCGAATTCCACTCAGACGAGAAGGAACTCCCGAGGAAGTGGCTGAGGTGGTGGAATTCTTGCTATCATCACGAGCTTCTTATATAACTGGACAAGTTATTCACGTAAACGGGGGGCTTCACCCCTAAAAATGTGCGATAAAAAGGAGGTGTATGCATAGATGAGCGACATTGCAGAAAGGGTGAAGGCGATCATCTCCGATCAACTGATGGTTGATCCGGAGGAGATCACGGAGGAATCTTCATTTGTGGAGGATCTCGGAGCCGACTCTCTGGACACCGTGGAACTTATTATGGAATTCGAAGACGAGTTCGGCATCGAGATCTCGGATGAGGACGCGGAGAAGATAACCACAGTAGGGGAAGCTATCACGTACCTAGAGAAGTTGGTAGAGGAAAAGGAAGAGTAGTTAATTTTGGTGGGAGAGGGAGGGGACAAGCGGCGTATTCGGTTGTCCCTTTTTCTTTTTATCTCAATGGAACGCTAATATTGGGTGAGGTGGTTCCGGATGAGAGAGGGTGAGAAACGGGGAAGTGTTGGCAGAGAAAATGTGAACCCATACTACGAGGGGCAGAAGTACCCTGAGCCGACCGTGTGCCCGCGGTGCGGGTTGATCTATCAGGATGGGCGGTGGCAGCTACCGGGAACCACTCCTGATTCTCATGCGCACGAGAGTTTGTGCCCGGCGTGCAGAAGGGAGATCGACCGAAATCCAGCGGGACTCATTTACCTGAACGGGAGGTATTTTGTCGATCATCGGGAAGAGATTTTGAACCTCGCCCGTAATCAAGAGCAGGCGGCGAGGTCAGCCCGACCGCTGCAACGGATCATGTGGATCGAAGAGCGTGACGGCGGAGTGGAGATCGCGACCACAAACTCTCACCTCGCCACCCGGATAGCCAAAGCTGTGGAGAGCGCGTGTAAAGGATCTCTTACAATCAAGCAAGCTCCTCAGGAGCCACTTGTACGCTGTTATTGGGAGCGAAATGACTGAACTCAAAAGACAGACGATCACGGAATTCTTCGCCGCCCTTTCGTCAGGAAGTCCCACCCCAGGTGGGGGATGCGTGGCCGCTTTATCCGGTGGACTTGCTGCGGCGCTAGGGTGCATGGTGTGTGAGATTGCCAAAAGGAAGGGGGAGGAACAGAAACTTCACGAACTGTCAGAACAGTTCACGACGCTGCGGGATAATCTGCTGCACCTGGCGGACAAGGACGCGGAGGCATTCTCTGCAGTAATGACTGCTTATCGTTTGCCAAAGAGTAATCCGGGGCGTGGAGAAGCAATCGATGAAGCCCTTAGCGGTGCTGCTGCTGTTCCATTGCAAGTAGCAGCAACCTGTGTTGATCTCCTTGGCATGCTTATCGAAATGGCACCCCGCTCCACTTCCCAGAGCGTAAGCGACGTTGGAGTAGCGGCGTATCTCGCGGGCGCGGCTGTCGAGTCCGCCCTGCTCAATGTGACGATCAACCTCGCCTACATGAAGGACCAATCGAGGAAGGACCTTCTTGTAAGAAGGCGCGATGAACTGCGGGCAGAAGGAAGGGAGCTTTCGGAAAAAGCGGTGAAAGCGGTTGAACTTCGCGTGTCATGACCCGCATCGGCATTGTCTCTGATATCCACGGAAACCTCCCTGCACTTGAAGCGGTCCTTGCTGTTCTTCTGAAAGAAGGGGTCGACATAATCATATCCTGCGGAGACCTGGTCGGGTACGGTCCGTGGCCAGGGGAAGTAATCTCCAAGGTACGGGATCTTGGGGTAATCGGGGTGCAGGGGAACCACGACGCCGCAGCGTGTGGTGCCCTTCCTGTGGACCACTTCAACGCGGCGGCCAGGAAGGCCATCGGCTGGATCCGGTCTCGGTTGAGCGAGAACGAGATCGAGTACCTGGCGGGGCTACCGCAAACCAAGATCGTTGAAGGGATGGAAGTCGTACACGGAAGCCCGCGCGGACCGCTGTGGGAGTACATACTTGACCCATGGACCGCCGGGGAGAGCTTCCGCCTGTTGGAAGCGGATATCTGTCTGTTCGGTCACTCCCACATTCAGGGAGGATTCATTGCAGGAGGGAATGGGGTGGAGACGATTGATCCGCGAAGAGGTTGGATAGAGTTGTTTCCAGGAGAACAGTATCTGGTGAATCCGGGAAGCGTCGGGCAACCCCGGGATGGCGATCCACGCGCCGCATGTGCAATTATCGACCTGAAGAAGAATAAGGTGTTCTATCATCGTGTCCCGTACGACATTTCCGCAACACAGCGAGAGATCATCCGCGTCGGGCTTCCCCGTGAATTAGCCGACCGGCTGAGTGAGGGCAGATGATGGACAGGGAACTTGCCGTGGCGATCCGCGCGGCGCGGGCGGCGGGAGCGATTCTTCGGGGTGGAATGCGTATGGAAAAGCATGTTTCCACTAAAGCTCACGACCGCGATCCGGTAACGATCTTTGATAAACAGAGTGAAGAGACGATCGTGACGATCCTTAAAGCGGAGTTCCCTGCTTACGGCTTTCTCTCTGAGGAGGGACTCGACTGGAAGGGCGATTCTCCTTGTCGTTGGGTGCTCGATCCGCTGGATGGGACGAATAACTTCCTGCGGGGGGTTCCTCAGTTCGCGGTTTCAATCGGGCTTGAGTGCTCCGGTAGAACCGAGGTCGCTTGCATATATGACCCGTTGCGTGATCAACTCTTCACCGCCCGCCGCGGCGGCGGTGCGTACATGAACGGGGAACAGATCCGGGTGAGCGATACCACGGAACTGAAAGACGCGCTCATCGCACTTGAGTTTTCGTCGTATCCGCCCCGCGCCGTTACGCTCTATGAGAGGATGCGCCGCTTGATCGGTCCGGTGCGTGGAGTACGGGCATTCGGATCAGCTTGCTTAAACTTAGCGTATGTGGCAGCAGGCATGGTGGACGGAGCGTGGTTCCTTTCCCTGTCCCAATGGGATGTTTCCGCTGGGATCCTCCTCATCGAAGAGGCAGGGGGAAAGGTCACCGATCTTTCTGGCCGGCCGCTCCTTGATCCACAGACCGGGCTGCTTGCGACAAACGGGCTCCTTCATCCCGAACTGTTGGATCTCGTTGAAGGGTGAGAAGGTGGGGCTCGAGCGCTACAAAGGGATTATCTCCGATTGGGGAAAGTTCATCGAGGCGTGCGACCGTCCCCTACCGACGACTATAAGGGTGAATACTATTCGGATCGAGCCTTCTTTCCTGCGGGACCGATTGAAACAAAAAGGATTCTCATTGACTCCTTATCCTGGTATTCCCGAGCTTTTCCGAGTTGCGGGAAGTTCGGTCACAAAGACGATTGAACACTGGAGCGGGCTTTTTTATTCCCAAGAAGCTGCCCAGACCCTTCCGGTGATCGCTTTATCCCCACAACCCGACGAGACGATTCTCGACATGTGCGCTGCTCCCGGGGGGAAGACGACCCAGATTGCGGCAGCGATGCGGAACCAAGGCCTGTTGATAGCGAACGAGCCGAACGGAAGGAGGCAGCAAGCTCTCTTGTCCAACCTGAACCGCCTCTCGGTTCTGAACGCTTTTGTCACTTCTTATCGGGGAGAATCGTTTCCGATGAAGATCGAATTTGATCGAGTATTGATCGACGCTCCATGCTCGGCCGAGGGGACGCTGCGCAAGGAACCGCGCCTGCGCAAGGGAGCGACCCTAGCAACGATTCGACGGCTGGCCAGGATCCAGCGCCGACTTATCCTGCGCGGGTACGACTTGCTCAAACCGGGGGGAATTCTCGTCTATTCGACGTGTACCTTTGCTCCAGAGGAGGACGAGGCGGTGGTCTCGTTTCTTCTTTCCTCCCGAGATGCCCGCGTCGAAAAACTCGACCTCCCCCTCCCGTATGATGCTGGGATCACCCATTGGGAGGGTGTGGATTTTCCGCCGGAGCTGTCGCGCTGTGCTCGCATCTACCCGCATCACTTCGACAGTGGAGGTGGATTCATTGCCCGAATCAGGAAGCCTTAGAGAAGAAGTCTTATCCTACTTTGCTGAGCGGTTTGGGGTATCGGAGGATGCCTTCTCAGAGCTCATCTTCATTGAGCGTAAAGGCGAAATCTGGGCGGCAAGCGTAACTTTTCCACCGGCGATTTTCGGGGTGCGCCCCCCGGGGTTGCGTGCCTTGCGCCGCATGCGGGATAAACTCAAACCGACGAGTCTCTTCCTGCGCTTCCTTGGGGATAGAATCACCGCCTCTCGGGTGGAGATCTCTGCAGTGAAGGATTTGCGGGTCCTGCTCCTCGGTGGTGAGCTTCCCAGCGAACTCAGCTCGGGATACGTAGCGATATCGTTCCGAGGTGACGTGATCGGCTGTGGAACGGTGAGTGCTGGGTATGTTAAGGCAACGCTACCGACTGGCAGAAAAAAGGAACTGCTGGAGATACTGGAAGTAGATTGTAATTTTCATCACGGAAATTTGGCCTATGATTCTGGTAAGATAGTCCTTGATTGAGGGGGGAAATGAGTAAGGAGGTAAGAATGCGTGGCAGAAAACTAGCAGTGTTACTTGGTCTTTTGATCGGGTTTCTTGTCTATGGAATCGTACAGGCAGCCCCCCAGAACTTGATTTTGATTCTTGACGCCTCGAACAGCATGAACAAGGCGTTCGGGGCGCAGACGCGAATTGAGGAGGCGAAGGGGGCTCTATCCGAGCTTTTGCAGAGTTTGCCAGATGGTATCAACATAGGCGCGTTTGCCTACGGGCATCGCGTAGCGAAGACTGATCACGAGGCGAGCTGTAAGGATATTCAGGAAGTTTTCCCTCTTCAGCAGCTCAATTCTGATCTCCGCGAGCAGATGATAACTGCGCTTGGTGGGATAAAAGCTCAAGGGCTGACACCGCTTGCTGCAGCGCTTACTCGTGCGGGGGAAGCTCTAGCTGATGCTCAGGGCAAAAGGATGATTCTCTTGCTCACCGATGGGGAGGAGACTTGTGGCGGCGACCCTATGGCGGTAGCCAAAAAACTCGGTGCGATGGATCCACCTATTGAGCTCGACATAGTTGGAATAGCGGTTGATCCGCAGGTACGGGAGACCCTGACCGCGATGGCACAAGCGACGGGTGGGCAGTACCGAGATGCGGACCAGGCAAAGGACTTGTTCTCAGCACTTGTTGCGGCGATAACACCTGAACAGCCGAAACAAAAGAGTAAAAGCCTTGAGATCCCAGCGAAATACGCGTGCTTTGGGATAACTAACGTAATCAAAGGAACAGATGGAAATGATACACTATACGGAACCTCAGGGAATGACCTGATTTACGGATTGGGAGGGGATGACCTGATCATTGGCTTTGGCGGTAACGACGTCCTGATAGGTGGGGATGGAAACGACGTTATTGAAGGATTGGATGGAAATGATCTTCTGGAAGGTGGAAATGGCAACGATACCCTGTTCGGTGGGGCAGGCAATGACCTACTCGTCGGTGGAGCGGGGAACGATTCGCTCGAGGGCGAAGCCGGAAATGATTGCCTGGACGGCGGAACCGGTGACGACAAGCTCCTCGGCGGTAGCGGACAGAACCTGCTCTACGGCGGTGGCGGGGATGACACCCTTATACAAGGTGAGGTCACCCAGACTCCGTGTATTCCTTCGTGCCCGCCTGTTAATTGCTCTCCGTGTGCTGCGCAGTCTCCTTGCTCGAATTGCCAATCTTCCACCGCCACTGCAGTGAAGACAGTCGACGAAGGTGCGTCGATTCAGCTACATGGCACTGTTACCGATGATGACTGCGGCGTAGTAAGTGTTCACTGGGAAGCGACCGCGGGAAGTTTTGACAATCCATGTTCCCTCAATCCGGTGTACACGGCTCCGCTTGTGAGTTGTTGCCAGGGAGAAGATGTGAAGGTGACGCTCACTGCGACTGACAAGTGTGGTGCCACTTCCTCGGACTCGTTCATATTGCACGTGCGGAACGTGAATCATCCGCCGGTGGTTGACGCCGGACCGGATATCACGGTTGACGAAAATGGAACAGTGCAGTTGACCTGCTCGGCGACTGACCCGGATGGCGATGCGCTAAGCTATCACTGGACCGTGGAAGATGGCCGCGGAGTGCTGAGCGATCCGTGTGTACTCCATCCTACTTACACTGCTCCTGAGGTGAACACGTGTAATGGGGAGGATGTGGTCCTTACCCTCACCGTTACGGATTCTTGCGGAGCATCGAGCAATGATTCTCTGGTGGTACATGTTCGCAACGTCAATGCTGCTCCAGTAGTGCAACTGGGTCCGGCGTTTTCGATGCAGGAAGGTTCAAGTAAACGACTGGCGGCGGTAGCAAGTGATCCGGAGTGCGATACGCTTACATATTACTGGGTCGCTTCTGCTGGGAGTTTTGATGACCCGTTTTCTCCGAATCCGATTTACACCGCACCGCTCACCAATTCGTGCAGCGGCGAAGATGTATATATTACCCTTACCGTCACCGATCCATGCGGTGCGAGTGCGTGCGATTCGGTATGCGTGCATGTTCAGAACGTGAACACCCCCCCGCAGGTGAAGGCCGACCCGTAAGGATCGAGGAGGAGACCGAAACGACCGTTGGCCGATCCGCTCCGTCGTTTTCCCAGGCGGAGCGGATCGTTTTTGCTATGTTTTACCCGAATACACCGGCCAAGTAATCTTTAACCCCCTGATGTTGAGGGTTTTCGAACACCTGTTTTGTGGGCCCGAACTCAGCCAATACTCCCCCGGTGAGGAATACTCCCACGTGTTCGCTCACTCGCGCTGCTTGGTGAAGATTATGAGTCACTATAACCACGGTGAGTTCTTCGGCAAGTTCACGTGCTGTTGCTTCGATCTGAGCGCTTGCCTGCGGATCCAGTGATGAGCACGGCTCATCCATAAGAAGGACATGTGGGCGGACTGCAAGAGCACGTGCGATGCACAGACGCTGCTGTTGCCCGCCTGATAGGGAAAACGCACTACTTTTCAGTTTATCTTTGACCTGATTCCATAACGCCGCCCGGATAAGACTCTCTTGTACAATCTTATCAAGAACGGACCTTTTTCGAATCCCATGCACACGGGGACCGTAAGCCACGTTATCGTAGATCGATTTTGGGAATGGGTTCGGTCGTTGGAATACCATTCCGATTCGCTGCCGTAGTGTGACCGGATCCATCTTAAACACATCATTGCCCGCGAAAGTAACCCTTCCCTCCACGCGTGCCTCTGGTATCAACTCATACATACGGTTGAGCGTGCGCAGGAAAGTACTCTTCCCGCACCCTGAGGGTCCCATCAGTGCTGTAACCCCATGTCGCGGGATGGAGACTGAAACGTCATGTAGCGTGCGCTCACGTCCGTAGTAGAAACTCAGATTTTGCACTTCGATGATTGTTTCGCTAGATGATCTTGGCTCCATCAACCCAACGGCTGATGGTATAATTACGTGTTCGTCGATTTTTGTCACCACTTTTTCCTCCTTCTGAGATTCGTACGCCAGATCACCACGCCCAAGTTCAGTGTCAAAACAAGTCCGAGGAGAACGAGGGCTGTTCCAAACTGTAAGTCTTTTGTGCGCCAATAGTTGGGACTCTCAGTGGCCATAACGAATATGTGGTAGGGAAGAGCCATCACCTTATCGAAAGGAGATTTCGGTAGGCGTGCCATGTAAAACGCGGCTGCGGTGAACATGATCGGTGCTGTTTCTCCCACGGCGCGGCTCACTCCAAGGATTGCACCGGTCAGAATCCCGGGGAGTGCGGAAGGAAGAACGATTGTTCTCACGGTTTGCCACTGTGTAGCGCCGAGAGCGAGCGCTCCCTCGCGGAAGCTCATTGGCACTGCTCTAAGGGCGTCCTCGGAGGCGCGGATGACGATCGGAAGGATCAACAATGCCAGGGTAAACACACCGGAGAGAAGGGAGACCCCGAGTTTTAGTACTCCAACGAAGAAAGCTAGACCGAGAAGACCGAATACGATCGACGGTACTCCGGCAAGGGTGTTCACCCCTATACGGACGATACGTACCCAAAGACTCTTTCGGGCATATTCCGATAGCCAGATTGCGGAGGAAACGGCGAGAGGGAATGCAACAATGATCGCCCCCGCCGTCAGATAGAAGCTCCCGACAAGCGCAGGATAGATCCCCCCTTCGGTCATTCCCTTTCGTGGAAATTCCGTCAGGAATTTCCAACCTATCACGCAGCTCCCCTGTCCTATCATGAAATAGAGAATAATTGTCAACACGGATAGGGTAAGAAGACTTGCTAATCCAAGCAGTGTAAATGCTGTGAGTTGTGTCATCCTCCGGTTTCGTCGTTTGCTCATTGGCTGTGCTTCCTCTCCAACCGGCCACGGAGCCACTCCGCCGACCAGTTCATAGCCAGGGTTATCAACAGGAGTAGTGCGCCCAGGGCAAACAAGGCATGATAATGTAAGCTCCCAAACGGTGTTTCTGCCATCTCCAGGGCAATGCCAGCAGTCAACGTTCGCACTGGCTTTAGCAGTGACGCAGTAAGCTGAAGGGAATTTCCGGCGACCATCAGCACAGCCATCGTCTCTCCGATAGCTCGTCCCATTCCAAGGATTGCTGCGCCGATAAGGCCGGAGAACGCTGCTGGAACCGTCACCCGCCATATTGTCTGCCAACGTGTTGCTCCCATTGCCATTGAGGCTTCCCGATAAGAGGTCGGGACGGCAGTGATAGCATCCTCTGCCAGACTAGCGATTGTAGGGATGGCCATGATTGCAAGAACGAGCGAAGCGGTGAGGGCGGTCCGTCCCGTTGGCAGTGAAAAAGTGGTCTGCAAGAACGGCGCAATGACAGCGAG
>CAZZJU010000013.1:0-24373 GCA_964654805.1 uncultured Thermotogae bacterium
ACAGTTCCGCGTGGAGATGCCAACTACCATTTCAGCAGATCCGTTATTCATTTCTCCTCTCTAGCCCCTTGATTAATTCACTGAAGTATCTCTCAAGACTGTTGAGATCATACGCACTTTTTCCTAATGCAAAGTTATGTTCTACCGTTTTCTGACGAACGGTTCGGTCCGTGAGAGCGGTGATTGCTTCGCTAGCTGCTCGCGCAATCACTGATTTGTCTACTTTTACCAAACCAAGTTCATCCCTTCCCGTAATCACATTTCCCAAAGAGATAACGGTAAAGCCTTTTCTCTTTATGTCACTTCGATAAACGGGATATTCGAACACCACCACTGGTACCTTAGCACGCAGCGCCTCCAAAAATTGGTTCCCCCATCCCTCATGCAGCGACGGATAAGTAATGAGATCAGCGAATACATAACAATCCCACAGTGAGTACAGTTTTCTATCGCCATCTATGCAGCGGTGGGCACGAACAAGATCGGATATAATGCGCAGTTCAACACCTAACCGAGTAGCTTTAGATTGCAGTCGTTCTAGGTAATCTGACTGTGAGTCTTCAGAATATCCGGCGAGAACCAGTACTATTTTGTTACTCGCGTCAAACCTTCTGCCATCATACAGTTCTTTCTTCTCAAGCTGGCGTCGGTAATCCGGACGATTGAGTTCGGCCACTAGATCGATCGCCAATTCGATTCCCTTACGGGCGACAATCCGCGTGGCTTGAAGAATCAAAATATCACCTTCAGTTAATCCAATTGCCCGTCGAAAATCACGATTGTAGGCATCGATTTGCCATGGTGGTCCAGAAAAGTCAAACACGTTCGGAACAATACTTGCAATAACTCCACTTCTTTTTTCGAGCTCATCTCTAACTATACTGTTGATCACTACGTGTTTTATTAGAGGATCACGTGGTGGGAGATATTCCTCCGCCATCCGGTTAACCTCCCGACAGGTCGGGCGCATGCCGCGGAATGATTCCCAGTAAAAATCGTGATGATGTCCGATCGCTGGGATACGCAAATCACGTACTACACGAGTGAACGCAATTGCTGCCGGTAGGTTAAACCCAATCGACCAAATATTGTTGGGGATTAACAGCTCTATCGAGTTATCCTCTATAAACCTACGCAACTCTGTCTCAATACGATCGGCTAATGCGTAAATTTCCCTTTCGAGCGCTACCCCATCCCGATAATCCCGCAATTTGCGAAACGCGTTTTCGGTAATTCGCTCGACATCAGCACGATGATGATACAAGCCCTCAATCAGGCAACCGTTCTCTGAGCCTAAATCCCCACCACAGAAATAGACGACATGCCCCAGTTCCCGTAGCGCCAACGCCCATTTCTCCATTTCCAAGGAGACACCATCTGTACCACCGACCTTGTAGTGACAGATCCCAATCCGAAGCATCATTCGCCTTTCCGCCTCGGATAGCGCAATATTAAGGCGTTGTCTGCAACAGCAGCATGACGCAAATCTGAAACAACCCCTTTCAAGTCACTCACAGTCCGGCAGTAAACGGCGTTCTTCACCACTTCAAAACAGCGCCAGCACAGATTGTGCATCAACAATCTATCATGGCTCTCTACTCTTTCTCTTAGATTTCCTGATAAAGCTTTCTATCATTTGATAGAGATAGAAAAGAGCATAATCATAGCCCTTCAGAGCCACTTTAGTAGTGTAGTTCAGTACACGAGCGATCCACAGTTTAAACAATAACTCCCGCCAGTCTTTATCCTCCGGATCAAAATGTTCAAGTAGAACTTCGTAGGTGCTATACCAATTTTCTGCGTCCATAAATATAAAACGCGGCTTGCGCTGGCATTCCATCATCCCATCACGAACTTCATTAGGGAAATAGTTGAGAAGCTCGAGCTGCTTAGCTGTCCACCCCTCCATGAGCAGGTGGATACTCCCTTCCAAATCATAGGCAGTCTTTTCCTTCACCCTATCAGGCACTGGCCCAGGTCGCTCTATACGATGGATCATCCTCAACGCGCTTATCTTTTCGCCCTTAAGTTGTTGAATGATGGAAAAGCACTCTATGGTCATTTCCCGCAGGTCACCCAGCGTCTTGTAGAGCTTATGCACTTTACCAATCGGTACATAAGTCTCGTACATGCTGAATTCGTTAGCCACCATGAGCCATGTGTAAGCAGTATCGATCCCCCAATCGGATTGCCGCACCGCCCGCTCATCCTCATACAGCTTTGCAGCCACCTCTCTGGTAAGAAGCAGCTCACCGCCTAACGGCTGTTCAATAAACGGTAGTTGTGTATCAGGCCAAGGAATGGAAAATCCTGTTTTGGTAATCATCCACGTGACCATAGCATCCGTACTGGCACGGGGGAAATAGTGTCTAACTACTTGGTATCCTTCATCCGCCGGTGTCTCAGCCTGTGTGATCCAGTCACGGGAGAATGTCTCAATATCAGAATCATAGAAGTGAAGTCGGGAAAAGTTAGTCTCCTCTAGGAAATATTTAAGAGCAGTGTTCATCCCATCACCTTTGCCAGGTCGTTTATCTCCAAGCCGCTCTTGGGTAATCAGATAAACCTTTTTTCCCCCGTCCTTTTCCAAGTCAGGGAGAGTCTTGGCTATCTCTCTATAACATTCGTTTTCCTCATAACCAACACACAGCACCGCACCAACGCGGGGATGGGATATAGCTTCTTGGATGTTCTTTTTAAACACGTTTACATTTTCGGACTTAAACGGGAAAACAACCAAACTAGTGCCTGCCATAAGATTCCCTCCTGACTTGATAAGGATATTTTTATTTGTCGGTTAAAGACAGTCTTTCGCCCGTTTTCTCATCGAAAATCCGCAGTTTATTCTTGAGCATATTAAGGCCGATTGTCTGCCCGGGTTTTATTGGAAGATCCGGACTGGTAGAAACTTTCAACACATCATTTCCGACCCGAACAGTAAGGAGCTGCTGTGAACCCAAATGCTCTGATACGACAACTTCGGCAGGGAGACTTCCTTCATTCGGTTCTAATTGCACTTCAATGTTTTCAGCCCGGATTCCTAAATCAACGACCTGGCCCAGTAACTGCTTAAGTGGCTCCTTCCACTCATCGAGGACATGAATCTTGAACTCCCCGATGACAAGAAGAACATCTTCGCCTTCATCACTAACCGTAGCGCGAAGGAAATTCATCGGAGGAGTACCGATAAATCCTCCGACAAATTTAGCGGTGGGATGATCGTAAACTTGATCAGGACTGTCTAATTGGACAATTTCTCCCCCGTGCATAACGGCTATCCGGTCTCCGAGAGAAAGAGCTTCGATCTGGTCGTGAGTAACATATACCGTTGTGGTACCTATCTCTTGATGCAAGCGTTTGAGCTCTGCTCTCATTTGAAGGCGAAGGAGTGCATCCAAATTAGAAAGTGGCTCATCCATCAACAGCACATCTGGTCTCATGACAATAGCCCGGGCCACTGCTACCCGCTGCCGTTGCCCACCAGAGAGTTGTGCTGGATAGCGATCCAACAGCTCTTCAATTTGAAGAAGGTTAGCCACTTCTTTAACGGAAGTTTGAATCTCCCTTTTAGGTACATGTTTCATCCGCAATCCAAATCCGATGTTTTGTGCCACTGTCATATGAGGAAATACAGCATAACTCTGAAACACCATTGCAATACCTCGTTGGGCGGGAGATGTATCGGTAACATCGCGGTCACCGATAAAAATTCGTCCTCCATTAACCTGTTCTAATCCGGCTATACACCGCAATGTTGTAGTCTTGCCACAACCAGAGGGGCCCAACAGCACAAGGAATTCCGTATTCCTCACGGTCAGGTTCATATCCTTGACCGCGACTACTTTGCCAAATTCCTTGCGCACATTTTCCAATCGAATCTCTGCTGCCATACAATCACCTCTCTGCTGTAGCCCCGCCCCACATTTGGAACAGATATCGACGAATAAGGAACATAAAAACAAGGGTAGGTAACACCATGAAGAACCCACCAGCAAAACGGAAGTAAAGCGGAGAAGCCCGCAGTGTGCTTAAAATCTGAGCTGGCAAAGTTCGATGCTGCACCGTTAATATTGTGGCGGCGAAAACCTCATTCCACGAGATTACAAATGTAAACATGGCGGCAGCAGCCAACCCCGGTAGAGCAAGAGGAAGCGCTACTCGCACAAACGCTCCTACTCGGCTGCACCCCAGTGTCATCGCTGCCTCCTCCAAATCCTTCGGCACACTCACGAATATTCCGGTAATAATGAGTACAGCGAACGGCATAGCCATCGCCACGTGAAGAAACGCTACTCCGATCAAGGTATCATATAGTCCCCATTTAATGAAGGTTACAGCTAATGGGATAGCAAGAAGAGCGGTAGGAAACATGCGAGTCATTAAAATGCCCATTTGATAAGCATTTTGCCCTCGAAATACGAAACGAGCTACTGCATATCCTGCCGGAGCAGCTACAGCGAGCGTAATTCCCAAAGTCATAAGCGCTACCCAAACACTATTCAACAATGATGGAATAACGCCGTAAGAGTTCAAGAAGAACTTCATCGTTTCAATGGAAAAATGACTGGGGATTATCGACTTAGGCCAGCTATAGATCTCTTGTTGAGGAGTAAAAGAAGCCAATGCTATGAGCACGATGGGCACTATCACCCACAGCGCTATTACTACAGCCGCCATATATATAAGTGTCTGCCGTCGTAACCTTTTAAAGCTCATTTGCTGCGCATCTCCGCTTTTGGTCTAAGAAACCACATATAAAACCACGTTATAATGATGGAGAGAATCATCAGAAATACGGCATACGCTGCTGCCATGTGGTAACTGCGATAAAGGGAATACCAGAAGTAAGACTGCCCAGCTAATACCGGGATTAAATTACCTCCTATCGCTACAGCTACTGCAAACATCTGCAATGCAAGAATAGTTCTAATGATTAACGCAGACTGAATAGCCGGTTTCAACAGCGGGAGAATCACGTGCCAGAGTCTCTGCAGCGGTTTGGCTCCTAAAACCTCAGCCGCTTCCAAATAATCTTTAGAGATCATCTGCAGCCCAGCAACAAGGTTTACTAATACGATAGCTGTTGCCCGCCAGTGCTCGGCAATAACTATTGCCCAGAACACAAAGCCGATGTTTTGATAAGAGATGAAATAGATAGGTTTATGTATGATTCCCAATCCATATAGAACCGAGTTCAAATACCCGTGTTGAGAAAAAATGGATAACCAAATAAGCCCAGCAGCAAGATCAGCAATACCCAACGGAATTGTACATATATAGAGAAAAAACCGTGACCCTCTAAACCCGGTATTCACAAGCAGCGCAATCAATAAAGCGGTGACCAACTGTATGGGAACAATGATCGCAACTAGCAGAAATGTATATTTCAGCGCACTGGTAAATTGGACATCATGAACCATTTGCAGGAAATATTGCATTGTGAACGCACCATCATCAGTGCGGAATGATAGTCCAATAGCGTTTACCAAAGGCAGCATAAAAAATACTAGTAGATATATAAGGCTAGGGAGCAAAAGCCAATAGGGGAGTAACGTATCTGTCTTTAGGAGCCTGTGTATGCGCGTATTTGCCATGGCCGTAAGGAGGAGGGGGAAGGTGAACCTCCTTCCCCCTCGAATTAAGTTGGTCGACTATTTGTTATCCGGTGCTGGATAAGGAGCGCCAGAATCCAAATAGAGTTTACGCAACGCCTGCCCCTGGGTAAGGAGTACGCTCTTTATATCCTTGCCCTGGATCACGATTTGGGTAAACGTATCGCGATAGATCTTCTTGTACTCGTCGCTGATCCCGCTAGGAATGAACGAAACGATGGCATCAGGAGAAGACGCCTGAGCGCTTACTCCCTTGGCCAGAATCTGAAGCGCTCCACTCGGAACCGCACCCGCTGCTTCAGAGACTACAGGGAAGAATCCTACACCCTGAAGAATCGCCACTTGCGCTTCGGGAGTAGTGAGATACTTGATGAGCTTAGCGGCAGCTTCGGGATCGGGAGAAGTCTTGGGAATACCAAGCCCAGCTATGACGGTAATAAACGCACGTCCAGCAGGACCAGCCGGGGATGGTATAGCGATGAAATCATTCGGCTGCTGAACTATCGCTGGCTTCAGCCGAGCAGTGTGATCCCACGCGATCCACACATCGCCGGAAAGAAGCGGTGTGTCCATGGAATCCCAAGTCGGGGCAGCCGGGTTCACGTACTGCCAGAGCTGTTTCATGTACTTCCACATGGTCACTGCCTCGGGACTGTCAAACTTAAGAACTTGGTATCCGGTAAACGAAGGATAAAGGTACCCGTGAATAAAACGATGCAACAAAGAACCCGGTCCAGCAGGAATCCCCAGCTTCTTCTCCCCAGTCTTATCATATATATTCTTCGCCCAAGCGAGCAGTTGGTCATAAGTGAGGGACCATATATCAGCGCCTTCAGGGAGATAGTCCAATGCTTTCTTGTTGATCACCATGAGATAAGTGGCCTGCATCATGGGGATATAAACCTGCCTGCCACCTATCTGCCCCAGTTTCATAAGGCCAGGGCTTATCGTGCCTCCTACAGCGACATTGCTTACATCACTAAGAGCTGCAGCTGTACTGGCAAGATCGCCGTGGAGACCACAAACTACATCGATTGTCCCCTTGCCCGCTTTAGCCTCAGCAGTAAGCCGATCGACAAATGGTGCATACTCGGACCCGATAAAAGTAACCTCTATGCCGGTTTCTTTAGTGAATGGAGGTAAAAGTTGTTGCCGCACCCATTGTGCCTCTTTGATGGGGTTAAATTGCGTAGACAGCCAGGTGATCTTTTCCGCTCCAAAGGCGAGAACAGAAATTCCAGTAGCCAATAGCAGCATTATGATGATCCACTTCTTCATATCACCCTCCTTGAAGTTGCTTTGATAACCACCTCTTACTGCTCTTCTAACCTCTTCTCTCCGACCACCTCCTCATTCACATGTTTGTTATAACAAATATAGCACCATAAAATCCTCCTGTCAAGAGATCGGTGGGTATGAGTGCGACAATCCGCTTTACTAGGAAATTAACACATCGATGATCTTGTACGCCTCGTCCACAGCTTGCTGCGGTGACATACGCTTAGCAAGCGCGTTTTCAATCATCAACTGAAACTGTTCGGAAACTTTAGCATACTGTGGGATAGCCGGCCTCGATCTGGCGGTTCGCAAAAACTGCGACACCTGATACGAGAACCAATCTGTCCGAGGATCAAGGGTACGAACTACTGAAACTCGGGTTGGGGTACGACCAGTTTTGGTGCAAAACTCTCGAATAAGAGGAGGGCTCACAACTCTCTTTAGCACTTCCAATGCCAGCTTTGCGTTCTTCGACTGCTGGAATATCACGTAAACCATCCCTCCAACTATCGACGTATTCCGCCCCCCCGGACTGGCAGGTATCGGTACACACCCCACCTTGTTCTGGAATTCTTCATCATCCCACCCGCTCACTTCCTGAATCAAGGCTTTCTCGTAACTTCCCCCAACTGCGAGGGCCACCCGTTCCTGAGCGAACAACCGGGCAGGATTATCCCATTCAAATGAAACAACATCGGGAGAAACGACCTTGTACTTATGGACCAAGTCCACAAGGAACTCTACGGCATATACAGTTCTAGCATCTAACGACCCTTCGTTCCTAAATGGGAATTCTCCACCAGCAGACCAAATAAACGAAAGCAACTGATATGTAGTAGTTTCCCCTGCTTTTGTGCCGCCGACAAACGCAAGTGGGAAGTCTATAAACCTCTTAAACTGGGTACAGATATGCACTAACTCATCCCAAGTCTGTGGCGGTCGCAATCCCTCGCGTTCAAGCCAGTCCTTTCTGTACCAGAGCATTGATACACTTGCCTCTGGTTGAATGCCATAAAGTGGTAACAGAGGATCGGTTCTAAATGCAGGGAATAAATCTTCTCTAAATTCCCTTATCCAATGTGGATCAAGTCGATCTAAAGGAGACAAAAAGTGCAAGTCAGCAAACTCGGCTACCCACGCCCAGTCGATTAGAGCAAGATCAGGGGCCGCTCCCTGTCCCACGGCGGATAGGATTTTATCCCTCAGTTGAGGACGTCCGAGAACTTCAAATTCGAGATTAACCCGATTGCCATCCTGATTGTACAAATCAACCGCTTTCTGGAGGGAAGAGACCCACCGATGTTCCGGGAGCATGGCGTACAAAGAGGAACCGAGTTTATCAATTCGACGATTGACAAAAGTCCCCTGTCCCTGGCGTCGATAGAGCAAGCCTTCATTGGCAAGCTCCAACAGAGCCTGACGTACCGATATACGGCTGATCGAGAACGTCTCGCATAGCTCGTACTCAGTGGGAATCCGCATGCCGGGTTTGAATTCCCCCCGTTCGATCTTCGCCTTGATTATTTCTTTTAGCTGGCGATATATCGGTACTCGAGCGTTCCTATCTATCTTATCACTATTCCAATCACAAACCATATCTGGTATCTTTCCCTTTACTGCCGTCACTAAGAACTCCAGGTTCACTTCCATGTTTTAAAGCGAGTTTAGCGTGTGAAGATTCGAACAGCAAGCGGAGTAAAAGTTATGAGTGAGAACGCACCGCAGAAAGTTATCAGAATTGTCAAGTAAAAATTTGTTTAGCTACTGCCCTTGTATTTAATAATTTTTATACCAATTCTCTCCTTGGTTAACTAATTTCATTTGCGGATAGCTAGCAAACTGCTTTGTCATGAAGTAAGGGACAGCAGCAGCAGATGCCGAATACAGTTTTAAGAAATTATCCACACCTGTGGTTAATAGCCATTGTTCTATAGCTTCTAAGTCTGGATAGAATTGTACACACCCTTTCCAAATGGCCCGCCCGCAAAGAAACCCAGAAGCTCCGTTTTTTGTGGCAATCGCAACGTTTTCAATAAACTCGCGGATGTCCACCCCAGCTGACAGAACCACCCATGGCACGCGAGATAATTCGTCAACTCTCCGGCAGAAATCGTTGACTTCACTTAGCGAATAAACGCTCTCTCTTCTCTTCGCATCAAACTCTCCGTCAGCGAACTCTCGGCAGTACTTGAGATCAGCAGGAAATTCCACCTTCAGCAGATCGACCTTGTATTCCTCTTTGGAAAATTCCCGGACGGCGTCAAATACCATTTCCGGTTTCCGCTTAGCATAGTCAGGAGTATCTTTCTCTTCGTCTTTCCTGAACGGATACGAGACCACTTCTAACACAAATGGAATATCGTAGTTCTCGCACTCTTTTCCCACCTGTCTGACAAGGGCTTGTTGATGCTGTAACACTTGCGGGGAAACATCAGCACGGTAATAAACCAGCAGCTTGACCGCATCTGCACCCATCCGCCGTGTCTTCAGCACATTCCACCCCTCAATCAGATGAGATTTGCGTTCCTTACCTGTGGCTCCAGTTTGCTCCGCCCCTGTTTCCTCAGAGGCAATGAGAAGTCCCACTTTTTTCGGAAAGTACTTAATCGCTCCCGGATATCCATAAACAGGATCGATGAGCACGGCACTAGAGTACGGAGCGAGTGTTTTCACTATAATTCGCTTGATCGCGGCTAGATCATCGTACTGGACTGCTCGTTCAATACTGGTTTGCAGCATACGCTCTAGTGAGCCCCGCTGATCGATTGCCAACATCCTGAAGCGTCCCCGTTCATCGGCTAACCGCTGTAATCCTCGCATCTTCCCCGCTGAAATTCTAAATTCATCCATTGCTCATCCCCCACATCCTAGATCAGTATAAACACCTTATTGTTTTTCCAAATAATTATTATATACATCCCTCGCAGTTAGCTTGTTTTTTACTACTAACTAATCCTCACTCCATTTGGTATGAGATGGTGCATATTCTCTTTCATATTTTCCCCTGCTTTTTATGATATCATACTAAGCAACTACATTCTTCTTCTTACTACCGATTATTAAAACGTTATAATATCGAAGCAGTGGGCCATCAAACTCGAGGAAATAAATACTCTGTCGAGAGCCCTTAACTATACTTCCGTTATATACAGGAAAGCTCACATTATAGCCGGCAACCAAGCTCATCAAATGCGCTTCCGGGTTTACAGCCAACCGTCCATCCTTCTCCAAATACCTGTTATGTCTGAAATCTATGTTCTTAGGTATAAGACACCTCAAGAAACTAAAAATATCCTCCTCCAAGTCCCATAGACCTTCTGTTACTGTCAAACCAGCTGATGTATGCTCGGTAAACACACTGACTAACCCATCTCTTATTCCACTTTCTTTCACCGCCTGCTCCACTTTTGGGGTTATATCCACTGCTTGTTCTGCTCTTTCAGTCTGAACGCTCATTTTCATAAATTCTATTTCCATCAAATACCTCCGTTTCTTCTCCGCTAGCTAACCAGTTATAAACTCAGTATCCGTTGGGCATTAAGCCCGAAAATATGTCTTAAACATTGATCCGATAGCCCCAAACTTCGAATTGCTACCGCCATTTTTCTTATTTCTATACGTGGATAATTCGAGCCAAACAGCAGTTTCTCTCTTAGATCGTTTTCTACCACAGAAACAGGTAGATAATTACTAAAAATAAACTTGAAGAATTTTACTGGGTTATCAAAATACAAGCAGCTAGTATCAATATAGATATTTCTGTGCTTAATAGCCAACATAGCGGTTTCCTGCACCCACGGCCAGCCGAAGTGGGCAATAACTATCTTTAACCTAGTAAAATCCAAGGCTACGTCTTCCAAAAATAACGGGTGAGAATATTTAACCCGGGCTTGGGGTTCCCAACTGAATCCCGAGTGAACCACAATGGGTATCCCCAATTCCTGCGCTTTCTCATACAGGGGGTACACCAATTTATGGTCGTTGGGATAAAAATACTGCAGCTCAGGCGCTAGCTTTAGCCCCTTAAGTCCCAATTTAGTCACTGCGTATTCAAGTTCAGCGTCAGCTCCAGGATTATTGGGGTCCACACTGGCAAAACCTATAAAGCGGTGATAATCTGCACACAGATTTGCAATCTGCTCGTTTGTAAAAATCTTCACCCCCTGAGTCCTTTCGCTATCAATCGGGAAGATTACAGCGGCGTCTATATCGGCAGCGTCCATCTGAAGATAAAATGTTTGAATAGGTTGTAAATTATTACCAATATTGAAAACATGACGGCTTGCTTTCAACAAATCAGTGTTATTTTCTACGTACTCTTTGAGCAAAACAGGGTGAGTGTGAAAATCAATATTCATAAAGCCTCCTGCATAACAGGATAGATACCGTAGCAGTTACCGTTAACTGGTACCTCATAGTTAATTCGCTTCTTCTTTGGACTTATTCCTAGTAAAGCGCTGCACGCTGGCAACATCAGAGATACCCTCCATTGGTCCTCGTTTAGAAACCGCCAATGCCCCTACAGCGTTTGCAAACTCTCCTATCTGTTTCCAACTCCATCCTTCAAGATAACCTTTAAGGAATCCAGCATCGTAACAGTCTCCGGCTCCCGTGGGGTCCACCTCCTCCACTTCATAGGCCGCGCATTCCAGCTCTACATCTCTAGCTACAATCAAACTCCCGGCAGCTCCACGTTTTACCGCTACAACTTTAACTCCGCTGTCAATCAGACAATGTGCAGCTTTGCGACAATCTGCAATTCCCGTCAGCTGTTGTAGTTCTTCCTCTCCCGGGAGGAAGATGTCTGTATTCTTCAACACATTCAGATAAGGCTCCCGCAATTTTTCATCTCTCAGCATGTCAGGGCGAAGATTGGGGTCGAAGCTAACGGTCGCACCACGCTGCTTCACTATGGCAAGTACCTGCAGGGTAAAACGACGCCAATTCTCATTAATAGCCAAAGAGGTTCCCATGACGTGTAAATGAGTAAACTGGTGCAGATACGTCTTATTTATCCACCGTTGATTTACCTGGCCAGCTGCGGATTTATCTACATGAAAAATGAATTTACGGCTTCCATCATAAAAGTAAGTGACAAAAGCCACTCCAGTGGTATAATCGTTTAGTATTTGTACCTTGTTAACATCCACTCCATGCGAACGAAGTCGGTCCAGAATAGCATTACCAAATTCATCGTTGCCTACACTCCCAATAATTGAAACTTTAACTCCTAACGCGGATAACGCACCAGCAAATATCGCCGGTGCACCACTCGGGAAAGGCCCCTCAAAAATACCGGGGGTTTTCAAATCCTCGCCTACTTTCTCCCGCATAATTTCCACTAACAGATCTCCCAGCGTCAAAACTCTATGTGGAGAACGCATTTTCCCTCCGCTTAGTTCGCCAACCTTTCTTATTCATAGGAGTCATCGAACAAATTGAAGTACACATGCCTTTAGCCAGCATTTGTACAGTCTAGTACACTGTCTTCCCTCCAGATTACTTATTTCCTGTTGTCATACTAGATCGATTATCATCTTACGGTTTATTCCTTTATAGCGCCTGCAACTAATCCTGATATGAAAAACCTTTGTAGAAAGATAAATATGATGATAGACGGCAACGTCGCTAAAGTTGCGGCGGCAAATAACTGTCCCCAATTTATTCCATATTCCCCGATAAGAAACGACAAAAAGACAGGGATGGTTTGCTTGTCTTGCTGAGTTAAAAATGACATCGCAAACATTAATTCATTCCAACTAAAAAAAAGTGAGTAAATACCAATAGACAGTATACCCGGTATTGAAAGAGGAAAAACTATCCTAACCAACGTGGTGAAATAAGAGCTCCCATCTATCGCAGCAGCTTCTTCAATACTTTCAGGAATATCAAGGAAGAAGCCTTTAAGTAGCATTATCTGGATGGGGGTAATAAACGGCAAATAAGAAACCGCTACTCCGATAAATGAATTAACTAAGTGAATGGTTCGCAAGAAACGGAACATTGGAACTACAAAAGATACTTGGGGCAAAAGTACCAAAAGCATAACGGTAACATCGATGAAAAATTTTCCCCTAAATTTAAACCGAGCAAGCGCGTACGCAGGCAAAATTGAGATAGCTAAAGATAAAGAGACGGCAATGATTGCGATTACAGCGCTGTTTTTCAAGTACAGAACAAAATTCCCCTCTGCCAAACTGGATCGATAGTGTTCAAGGGTCAAGTGTTTTGGAAAGTAAACCACTGGAAAAGCGTAAATTTCAGGTGTGGTCTTCAAGGATGTAAGCACCATCCACAACATCGGGAACATGATTATCAACGCAAGTAGCGATGCAGCAATGTAGGTTATGACCATATACACCTTGCGTCTGTTCATGCCCGCCTCCCTGCCTTCGCCGCACTGGACTTATCAATAAAGTAGAGATAGACCAACGCAATAGTCCCCACTATTAGCAACAAAACCGTAGACATTGCTGACGCCCTGTGTATATCAAGATAGATAAACGCCCTTCGATAGATATAAGTGGTCATAATTTCAGTTGCGCCACCAGGCCCACCATTAGTCATTATGTAGATCAACGGGAAATAATTTATGGTCCATATAGTAGTAAGCATGAGTGTAGTAAGGATCACTACACGCAAACTCGGTAAGGTTATGTAGATAAACTTTTTTATGACGTTAGCGCCGTCAATCTCCGCTGCTTCATAAAGCTCGTTGGGAATCTGTTGCAGGCCGGCCAAGTAAAACATCGCACTTATTGGATAACCTTTCCATATATTCGCTATTACCACCGCCAGCATGGCCGTACTCGGCTGTCCCAGCCATGGAATAAACGAGCCTATAATGTGCAATTTAACAAGTATATCATTGATAACACCATACATACTGTTATACATCCATCGCCACAACAGGGCAGCAACAATATCCGCTGTGGCCCAGGGAAGAACTATCAGAACGGTACGGTAAAACGCGGCTCCGCGTTTGATTTTGGTCAAAATAATAGCTATAAATAATCCTAAAATCATTTGACCTACTATACACGAAACAGTCCAAACTATTGTATTGATGCCTGCTGACCAAAATCTATTATCGGAAAATACTGCCAGATAAGGAGCAAACGAAAATTTATGATCCCCACTCGTAAAACTCAAAAACAGATTATCGAAAATCAAGAATATTGCAAAGCTTCCAATTATAACCACATAAGGCAATACAGAAAGGCGTGCATAGCGTTTATACATGGTTACAACCTTAATCGATGACTATTGTACCACATCTATAAAAATAGGCTTGATGAGAACAAGCCCATTATTCTTGCTCCTTCTCATCAAGCCTTCCGATCCTTTCTTTGCCGCTCCCGCAAACTGCAACCGTATATTACTTCACCGGTTCCGCCAATATTTTGTTGACTTCCTGCGCGTAGTAAGTAATTGCCTCCTGAGGTGACATCTTGTTAAGCAATACGCTCTCGACCATTTTCTGAATCTCAGTTGACACTTCAGGCCACTGAGGTATGGGCGAACGCGCGTAAGCGGTCGGGAACGTCTTCAGAACAACGTCCCACAGATCTGCAACCTCAGGTTTCTTAAACGCGGGCGTATTAAGAGCAACGTCCTTCCGTGCCGGTAACGGTCCGTTTTCGTGCTCAGTCCAATACATCCACGTCTCATAACTATCAAGGAATTTGATTAGCTTAAATACTGCATCTTTATGCTGAGTATTAGCTGCTACCACCAAAGCCCATCCACCAAACACGCTCGCCGGCCGTACCGCATAAGGATGCAAGGCTACTTTATAATGTCCAACTATCGCCGGGTTCTCTTTAGCAAGTAACGGGAAGGACCAAGGCCCACCTATTGCCATTGCGACTCGCCCTTGGGCGAGCATAGGTCGATACGAGTCTTCATTGTTGGTAAGAGGATCTGGTGATACTCCCAGCTTACCCAAAGCCGTGTAAAACTCCAGGGCTCTCAGCCCAGCGGGACTATCAAAAGCAGCTTTCGTGTTATCGTCATTCAAAAGCTGTCCTCCTGCCCCATATAGGAATATCATATACCCAAGGGTCGTTATTTCGTCCATGCGACCTGAAACTCCGTACCCATAAATGTGCTCAGATTTATTTGTTAATTTCAGAGCATCGATTAAGAGTTGCTCCCAATACTTCGGAGGATTATTCGGGTCTAAACCGGCCTTCTTAAACATATCAGTGTTGTAGAGAAGGAGGCGGCAGTCAGTGTACCATGGCACTCCCCATCGTTTCCCTTTATACGTGACAGCTGACCACAAATTAGGCCATATAGCTGACGTTCCATCCCAATTTGCAAGAAAATCATCCAACGGCATTATCCAGCCCCTCGCTGCAAACGCCGGGCACCAACCTCCTAAATCCGCGAATGCCAAATCCGGGGCTTCACCGGATCTATAAGCCGTAACTAACTTTTGATAATAGACGTCAAATCCTATCCTTTGCACATTAACGGTAATCCCGGTTTGTTGTTCGAACTGCTTAATCAACGTATTCCAAGTCGTTCCTAATGCCGCAACCTGCCCCCCTATCCAAAGGGAAATTGTCTCACCAAATCCCACAAACGACAGGGCCATTATGGCCAGCATAGCTAGAACTACCATCACCCGCTTCATTAACTACACCTCCTTAGCTCTCTACCGGTATACAGATTAACCTGCGTGGTGAGTAAAGAAATTTGATTACAAACAATACGTTATGCATATATCACCCCCCTTGCTTGTATCATTTATTAGGCTTCGATCCATCCTATATCTTCTTTCTTGAATTCTTTTTTAAATTTCGACTCAACTTCTTTGCTAGTCACTATTACATCTATCAAATCTATACCACCTATTCTACCATGAGTGACTTTCCCGAACTTACTATGATCAACTACAACTATAACTTCACGAGCTATATCAATCATTAGTCGGCAAACCTTGGCCTCACTAATATTGGGGGTGGTTAATCCATGTTGTAACGAAATGCCGTTCACCCCGAGAAACAACTGATCTACGTAAATATTGGCGAAGCTCTCCTCAGCTAACGGACCAACCAATGCAAACGATCTCCGCCGCAAGTTACCTCCTACGATCGTGACAGCCACATTCGGCAATTTAGCTAATTCATAACCATTAACAAGCGAGTTCGTTATTACATTGAGATTTCTCTTATCTTTCAGATATGGGATGATTTGAGCTGTAGTTGTACCGGTACTCAGAAAAATAGTGCTATTATCTTTGATAAGAGTGGCCGCCTTCTTACCGATCCGTTTTTTCTCCTCGATGTAAACTAGCTCTTTCTCGCTATGAGACGGTTCAAATGCGGTACTTTCCAGACTTATCGCTCCCCCATGCGTCCGCAACAAGAGGTTTCTTTCAGCTAGCTGATCTAAATCTTTCCGAATCGTGATCTCCGAAACCGAAAACATCCTGCTGAGTTCCGCAGTGGTTACCGCTCCCTTCTCTTGAAGAATGTCCAAAACTTTCCTTCTTCTTTGTTCAGCTAGCATTTATATTTCTATACCTTTCTATTTGATCATTTTTTCGTAACGAAGTGTAACAAAAAGTTATGTTTTTGTCAAGTTTGCGTCTCTTTAGTACAGGGAATACATTTCACTGAAACAACCCGGCACAATAGGGGAAAAGTAGGTACTGAGCCAGCGTTAACACTCTTACCACTTTGGAACCTTAACCAACTTGTCTGAGCAGTAAACCGGTTGCGACTACTTATTTAAAAAGGTATATTTATGTAAATCTCCAATTTATCGGTGCTTCAACAAAGTTGAGGAGAGAAAGACTAAAACGATTTTTTCGAAAACAGGAGCCAGTTTACTTGGCGTGAGAAATATGGTTACATATGTGAACGAAAAGGGCGTGATTGCAGGAGGTTTTTAAGAAAGGAGGGCTTATAAAAATCGGTCTGTTTTCCGATGCTTACCTCCCAGAGATAAGTGGGGTAACTAGTGTGGTTTCGTGGCTCAAACGAGAGCTAGAACGATTGGATCATGAAGTGTACGTCTATGTGCCGGCTTATGAAGGCGTTAAAGAAAAGGAAGAACGCGTCTATCGATTTCGTTCGCACAGATTCGTATTCCACAAGACAAGCCGTGTTGCCCTCCCTTATAATCGCAAAGCAACTCGCACATTTAAGCATCTCGACATAATTCACAGCCATACTCCGTTTTCACTCGGACTTGTAGCTCTCGGAGCTGCTATTCGTTATCGTATACCTCACGTGCACACTTATCACACTCACCTAACCGCTTATCGACATTACCTCCCTCTTCCCCTCCGTCCACCGAAGAAAACCACTGAAGAGTTAGCAGCTGCTTTTTGTAACCGGTGCAATGTCATAACAGCCCCATCCAATCCGATAAAGGAAGAATTAGAAAGCTATGGGGTGCACCGTCCCATACATGTCCTGCCGTTTGGAGTTGATCAAGAACTCTTCCGGAAACCGCCGGTATGGAATCCCCGTGAATCTCTCGAAATAGGTAAAGATGCACATCTCTATTTGTACGCAGGAAGACTTGCTGTTGAAAAGAACCTGGCTTTTCTCCTGCGAGCTTACAAACGAATACATACCGAGGACCCGAATTCAGTTTTGGTTATCGCTGGCGATGGCCCACGGCGTCGCGCTTTGGAAGAAATCGCTGAGCAAGAGGATATAAAGGCGGCCGTTCGATTCACCGGATTCCTCGACCATCCACGGCTCGTCGACTTATACAAGCAAGCCGATATATTCTTATTCTCATCGAAAACTGAGACCGAAGGACTTGTTTTAGTAGAAGCGATGGCAGGAGGAACGCCCCCTATAGCAATCGGTGAATTGGGGGTCCTTGATGTAGTCGAGGATGGAATTAGCGGGATCTTAGTACCGGAGGATGAAGAAGTCTTCGCTAAAGCTACCCTCTCCCTCATCAATGATCCCACTCGCTACCGCGAATTACAAGAAGGAGCTCTCAAACGGGCAGAAGAGCTCTCGGTGCAAAACGCTACCCGAAAGCTCCTCCGTATATTTGAAGAGTATGTGAATAAATAAATCCGGGGAAGGTGAAACTTCCCCGGTCAGTGACTACATTAGTGGCTTACTTAAAAGTTAAGTTTGACAGGAAATCCAGCGAAGTAGCGTTGTGGATCTTTCCCGTCAGGTTGGTAGATAAGAACCGTCATATAGAAATAATAGGTACCGCTCATTAGCGTGGCTGGAGCCTGCCATGTTTCTTCGTGTCGGTAGGCGTTATCTGGAAGCATGGTGTGAGGATGCCAGTTCATCTGGCCAACAATATATCCGTCCTGATCCGTGATCTGAATAAACCCGTACATTTGTTCTGCGTCAGCATGTACATTACCATCGTTAGTAATTAATGCATCGCAATGCACCATTCGAGGATTCGATTTATCCTGCCACACGCGGAAATCTTCGAATTTGAAGTGAGGACTCACATTGCCGCCCGGATTGAGCAAAAACAATGCCGCTACTTGGGCTGTTACCACCACCTGAGCGCCTTCATTAGAATTAGACGGCGGTTCCACCCGGAATACGGCAGCCACATATCGACCTCCGTACGGATCGAGTTTCTCCGGCATGGTGACTTTATAGTGGAACAAAACCGACTTTCCGGGCTGAATCTCCTGTTTGGCCGGTGTCACCGTGAGAAGCCCTCGGCCACTGTATTTGTAAAGATCAATCTGCGGATTAAGAAATACTGGAACTCCTTCCGGTGAAGTAAACCCTCGGATAATCGCCTCGACTACTATCGGATCATCCCCAGTGTTACTCACCGTGATATCGCCCTCGTAAGACGTGCCAGGAGGTAGAACGATTTCGGTTACCGCCGGGGATATCGAGACTCCTGCAAGTGCAGCTAGTGAAACGATAAGCGTGATAACTATCCCTACAGGAATCACTCTCTTAAGCATCGTTCACCTCCTCGGACTTAGAGTGCAGCAACAGCGGTGAATGCGATCTTAAGTTTTCCTTCCCCCGCAGGGACCGAAAAATCGACTTTAAGCTTGTACTCGACGATGGTGATCTCACCTGTTGTGAGCCCGTCCTCATGTTTTAGAATCGGCATCTCACCTTCAGTCGGTACAGTCCAATTATCGATCGCCTTACCGGTACCTGGCGCTTTGGAACGAATGAAGAACTTCTTATTGGCAATAAGATCGTAATTACCTATAAGGAACTTTCCTATTTGGGCAATGATCGCGTATTGCGGAGCATTTGTCATCACCGAAAGCTCGGTCTCCGCCGTGTCCTCAGGATTGTTTAACGGATCAACCTCGAACGTTATCTCTTCCCCACTCTCGATAGAAAGCACGATCTGACCCGCGACACGCGCTCGTACTTCTACTCCTTGCGGCTTCTTGCCTGGCGCAGCGAACGCAAACAGAGCGATGCTTGCCAAAAAAATGACCATTACCCCTGCAACCAACCAGATTTTCTTCATCTACCTCACCTCCTAAAAGTGTTTCGCCACGATTATTCCTCAAGGTGCAGTAGATTCAGACAGAAAAACCAGTGGGTCTAGAAATAAAATTTCCCAGTTATTGTGAATTCATCCGGGCTTCCGCCGGTAAAGCTGAGGTCAATATCCAAGTAGAAGTTGTCTCCTTCGAGGTACCCTTCGATTTCCTGTGTATCATCTTCAACTCCCCAAGAGGCAAATATTTCGATTGATAGATTGTTTGGTAGATCCCTGTCTACCGTAAAGCTGAGTTCCTTGTCGATGAAGTCGATTTCTAACTCCAATTCGTTCCATGTAATGTACCAGTTAAAATCGGTTACTGTAATCGGTGATCCCTCTTCAAGACGCACGTAGAACCGTTGCCAACGGCCTTGCCCAAATGTATATCGATAGGAATACGAACACTCCCAGCCCGTGTCCGCGGTCCAATCGGCGTAAATCGTACGATCCTCTGTTTGAGATGATAATTCCCAGTCGTAATCCACCTCGGAAAGTCTGCCTCCTATAACATCGACAGTCAAAGTACCATTCTCAAAAGGAGCGGCCAAGCTAAATTCCGGCGAGACAGCGGGATTATCAGCAGGATCAACAGATATCGCCAATTTGGTTTGCCAATCATGCAGCAACGGAAAACTCAGCTTCCCAGTAAACGATGAAAAAGTAAGTAAATCATCAAACGCAGGGATAAGTTCGCATGAAAACTGCTTTACCTTGTATAATCCGTCAATATCCCAATGAAATTTCTCCCCTGCGTATAACTCCGTCTCCCATGATACTTGCCATGGGTCCTTTCGATACTTCCACTCGCTGTTTTCATAGTCAAAGCCATTTTCATCGAAGTTCAACGTCCACTTAAATCGATAAGGAGATCTGTACCACTGCCCACGAAGTTTTAGCTGATTAAATCCTGTTTCATCCAAATAGAGATCCTGAATCGTGCGTAGCTCATCAGTCCATTGTAATTTAGTATCGAAGGTGCTTTCCACAGACAAAGTTTCATCTTCGAAGTTCCAAACAAATTTGCCGCGGTACCACCCTTCATAGCCGATCCCACTCACCGCTGTGCACCAAGCAAATACCACAAGGAATGTGATGATTATTGCCTTCATACTCTCCTCATTATAGTCTGCTCTACTATCTCAAGGAAACAACAGCTTTATGGCAAGCCAAATTCCCGTTATTATCTCAATCCGACCGAAACCGGTTAAGGAGGATGGATGAACAAACTGAAAGATGCAGTCTGCAAGCAAGTTGATCTGATGGCTGATCGTCTGAAAGAGATTGCACGGGACATTTACGAACACCCTGAGCTCAAGTTCGAGGAGTTCAGAGCGGTTAAACTCCTCGCTTCAGAGTTGGAGAAGGGTGGATTTGTAGTGAAACTTGGTGTTGCCGGTTTGGAAACAGCGATCCAGGCAGAACATCCGAAAGTGAATGCCGGCCCTACGGTAGCGATTCTCGGGGAGTACGACGCTCTACCCGAGCTCGGGCACGCGTGTGGGCACAATTTGATAGCCGCCGCCGGGCTTGGGGCTGCCCTTGCTGTAGGCGCGGTGAAGGGGGAACTTCCCGGACGACTTCTCTTCCTCGGCACTCCTGGGGAGGAAGGCGGAGGGGGAAAGGTTATTATGGTCGAGGCCGGGCTGTTCGATGAGGTCGACGCGGCGATGATGTTTCATCCGTCCTCACACACGGTAGTCGACCGGGGAAGCCTGGCGATCACTGAGGTAGTGCTCGAGTTTCACGGCAAGGCGGCGCATGCCTCCGGTTCCCCGGAAAAGGGAATAAATGCCCTCGATGCGGTGATCCAGACGTTCAACTCCCTAAACGCCTTACGCCAGCACATCAAGGACGGAGCGCGGATCCACGGAATCATCACCGACGGCGGGGCCAAGCCGAACATCGTCCCCGAGCACGCTGCCGCCAACTTCTACGTCCGCGCCCCGGAGAACGAGTACCGCGACGAGCTGTTGGAGAAGCTGCGCCGCTGTGCTGAAGGAGCAGCGCTTGCCACCGGAGCCACCCTTAACTTCAAGATCATCGGCCATTCGTACAAGGCAATGAAACCGAACCGCGCCCTCGGCAATGCGTTCGTTAGGAACCTGGATGCCCTCGGTGAGCCACTTGACCCACCCAAACCGGACGAAGGGATGGGATCAACCGACATGGGGGACGTCTCCCAGGTCGTCCCATCGATCCACGCCTACATCAAGATATGCGACGAGAGTATAGCGGGCCACTCGCGCGAATTCGCGGAGGCCTCCATCTCCTCCCGCGGGCTCGAAGTAATGCTTATCGCGGCCAAAGCCCTTGGGATGACCGCGGTCGACGTACTTACCGATCCTGAACTCGTAAAAAGGATGAAGGAGGAGTTTGCAGCGGGTAACTAGCGGGTGTGATCCCGTAAGAGTTCCCGCACATACCTCTGTGAGCAAATCCGCCCGCTAATGGCCGTTGGAGGCGCAGAAGCGGGCGTTCTCTATTTCTTCCGCTTTTGCGCTTTCTGTTTCAAGTACTGGTCTATCGCCACCGCGGCGCGTTTGCCAGCTCCCATCGCCTGGATCACTGTTGCTGCACCGGTAACGATGTCTCCACCAGCAAATACCCCTTCCTTACTCGTCTGGCCGGTCTCCGGATCGGCGATGATGTTCCCCCAGCGGGTGAGCTTGAGTCCAGGAGTGGTGCGTGGCACAAGCGGATGCGGCTCGTTTCCGATCGCGATGATCGCCGTGTCGGTCTCGATCGTAAACTCCGAACCCGGGATGGGTACCGGACGACGGCGGCCGGACTCATCTGGCTCCCCTAGTTCCATGCGGATACACCTCGCCCCGACGATGCGGCCGTCTTCCCCGAGGAAGCTGACCGGATTTGTGAGAAACAGGAACTGAATTCCCTCCTCCTTGGCGTGCTCGATTTCCTCCGCTCGCGCCGGTAACTCAGCCTCACTTCTCCGGTAGACGATGATCGACTCCTCTGCCCCTAGGCGTAAGGCCGTGCGAGCGGCATCCATTGCCACGTTTCCCCCTCCGACCGTGATCACTCTCTTCCCCACCTTGATTGGGGTATCGTATTCCGGGAAACGGTAGGCGCGCATCAGGTTGGTGCGGGTAAGGAACTCATTGGCCGAATAGACGCCGTTCAACCCCTCGCCCGGGATTCCGAGGAACCTGGGCAGACCGGCGCCAGTCCCGATAAACACAGCATCATAACCGCATTCGAGGAGGTCATCGACCGTGAACAGTTGACCGATCACCTTGTTCACCTCTATTTTGACCCCCATCTGCTGCAAATTGTCAATCTCGCGGTTCACGATCGCTTTCGGAAGACGGAACTCCGGAATCCCGTACATCAGCACCCCGCCAGGGACGTGTAGTGCCTCGAAAATCGTCACCTCATGCCCCATCTTCCGCAGCTCACCGGCGATAGTAAGCCCGGCCGGCCCGGCTCCAATCACTGCTATCCGGCACCCGGTCGGATCCCCTACCGGCGGACGGTAGGGTTCATGTTCGGCCTCCCAGTCGGCGCAAAAACGCTCCAAGCGCCCGATCGCAACCGGCTCGAACCGCTTGCCCAGGATGCATGCGCCTTGGCACTGCTCTTCCTGCGGACATACGCGGCCGCATACCGCGGGAAGGGAGTTTGCCTCCTTGATCGTGGCGATCGCCTCAGCGAAGCGCTGGTGCTTAATATGATCAATGAATCGGGGGATATCGATCCGGACCGGACACCCATCCACGCAAGTCGGATTAGGGCATTGAAGGCATCGTTCCGCTTCAGCAATCGCTTCCTCTTCCGTGTATCCAAATGGAACCTCATCGAAGTTATGAATACGGACTTTGGGGTCCTGCTCATGCATCGGCGTTTGCTTGGGCTTAACCATTAAACCGCTCCTTGCTGTTCCTTTAGGTAACGCTCGAGCGCGCAGCGCTCCTCTTCCACGTAGAACCGCTGGCGGGATATGAGGAGGTCAAAGTTCACCTTATGTCCGTCAAACTCTGGGCCATCCACGCAGGCGAATTTTATCTCTCCACCCACCTCCACGCGACAGCCGCCGCACATCCCGGTCCCATCGATCATGATTGTGTTCAGACTCACCACCGTGGGGACGCCGAACGGGCGGGTCACATCCGAACACACCTTCATCATGATCGCCGGTCCGATTACCACCACGCGATCGATCCTCCGTCCGGAGGCAAGAATCTCCTTGAGCGGATCACTTGTAAACCCTTCGCGCCCGTAGGAACCGTCATCAGTAGTCACAATGAGTTCATCGCAAGTGCTTTCCATTCTGTCGATGTAAAACAGGAGTTCCTTGTTG
This sequence comes from uncultured Thermotogae bacterium, assembly GCA_964654805.1. GTDB lineage: Bacteria > Bipolaricaulota > Bipolaricaulia > UBA7950 > UBA9294 > S016-54. The sequence continues at coordinate 23,689 of CAZZJU010000013.1, forward strand.
CGCGCCCCAATGATTCCGAGCACCGTGTTGCCGGCGTCCTTGAGCGCACGGGCGATCGGGTAAATCGGAGCAATCCCAAGTCCACCACCGATGCAAATCACGGTACCGAAATTCTCGATTTCGGATGGCTTTCCAAGCGGTCCGACAAAATCAAGGATGCAGTCCCCCTTATTGAATTTATCACCCATCTCGCGCGTGGTCTTCCCCACCTCTTGAACAACAATTGTTACTCCACCTGTCTGTGAATCAGTTTCAGCGATCGTAAGTGGTATCCTCTCTCCTCTTTCATGTAATCGAAGCACGATGAACTGGCCCGCCTTAGCAGCACGGGCAATCTCCGGGGCTTCGATCACATACTCATGGACTTCCGGAGCTAATCTGAGCTTGTTCAATATCCGATACACACTCCGCCTCCTTATTCGATGTGGCCAAGAAATTATCGTTGCCGTTCAGATAAACCGCAACCACCCGCGAAACCCCAATTTTGTCCAGAAGAACGCTTAAGCCTCCTAAACTAGACGCCTTACTAACAAAACAGGAGCGGGGCGTTTCTATCAATCGGTTCCCGAACACCTGATGTTTCACGTGGCAGCCTTTTGCCGACCAGCAACGATCCTTTCAGCAATCGAGTAGGGGACAGCCTCGTAGTGCTCAAAGTGCATGGTGAAGCTCCCGCGCCCGCTCG
>CAZZJU010000014.1:0-23162 GCA_964654805.1 uncultured Thermotogae bacterium
AAGACGATTCTCATCGACAGAGGGCAGGATCCGCGAAGACGCACTCACCTTGCGTTCGGGGTCGGAGGTGCAGGAGCGTTCTCCGACGGCAAGCTAAACCTTACCCCGAAGATCGGAGGAGACCCGGAGAGCATCGGAAGAACACCGGAGGAGATACAGCGCTACATTGACCGGATCGACGCCGCGTTCACCCGGTTCGGGGCCCCGGAAAAGTACTCAGGGGAAGATCCACAGGCGCTGGAGGAGCTGAAGAAGACTGCAAGTCGTTATGGGATCGAATTCATCAGCGGCCGCCAGCGTCACATGGGAACGACCGCGGTACGGGAGGTCGTAGACCGCTTTTATCACCACCTCCTGGAACAGGGAATCGAAGCATCGCTTGAAAATAAGATTGAACGAATCGAGCGGCGTGACGATCTGTTCGTGCTTCACGGCCGTGAGGATATCTCCGCGCGCTACCTGATCGCCGCACCGGGTCGAGCCGGGGCGTACTGGCTGCGCGAGGAGGCGCTACGACTGGGAATAAAGACTGAGTACGGCCCGATCGACGTCGGGATCCGGGTCGAGTTTCCGGCGGAACTGTACACCCCGATCGAGCGGGTGATGTACGACGCCAAGCTGCGGGTGCGCACTTCCACCTACGACGACATGGTCCGCACCTTCTGCACCAACCCGCGCGGGTTTGTGGTGCGGGAAAGGTACGAAGAGTTCTCCCTCGTGAACGGTCATGCGGAGAACGACATCAAGACCGAGAATACGAATTTTGCGCTTTTGTCTCACATCGAGCTCACCGACCCGGTGGAGGACACGACCGAATACGGCCGCGCGATCGCGAAACTGGCGACGACGATCGGGGGAGGGCGTCCGATCATCCAGCGATTGAAGGACCTTAACCAGGGACGGCGCTCTACCGCGGAGCGGCTGCGGCGGGCGACGATAACCCCAACCCTCGCCGACGCTACTCCGGGAGACATCTCAATGGCGTTGCCCGACCGGGTGGTGGTGAACCTGCTCGAAGGCCTCACGCAGCTCAATAACATCATCCCCGGCCTGACTGCGGACAACACCTTCCTGTACGCTCCGGAGATCAAGTTTTACGACACGCGCTATCCGGTGAATAAGGATATGGAAACGTATATTCACGGGTTTTTCGTAGCCGGTGACGCATCTGGCCATTCCCGCGGGATCGTCTATTCCGCGGTAACTGGAATGATCGCGGCCGAGGCGATCCTATCTCGCGAAAGACGCTGATGGGGAAGAGATACCCTTTTCTGCTGACCGCCATCGCGGCGGTCATCCTCACTTCCGTTACTCTCTTCTCGCAAGTCCTTCCGATCCCCGGGTTCAACCAGGCCTACCGCGACGAACACGGATACTGGGGCGGTTGCCGGATGGGAACAAGAGGCTGTCCGGATCGAATTGAAACAGCGGGTTGTCTCATAACGTCACTGGCAGCGGTTCTCGACTATTACGGGATCACTTTGAACATACCGGCTAGTGCCTCCTGCACTGGTATCGCTCGCTCCGGAATGGACCCCGGCATCTTAAACGACTGGCTGCGGACCCATGGAGGATACGGACACTGCGCTGGAGACAATACGGGCAATTGTTGTCTGGAATGGACAGCGGTTCCCAAAGCAGTTAAGCTGTACGAGCACGAAAATACCTCTGCAACGGGCATCGATGAAATATCGCGAAAAGAGATCGACCGGGCGTTGGCCCAAGGCTACCCGGTGATCGCCGGAGTGCATTGGGGAGCGCACTGCCACGGAACAACCACTAAAACAGAAAACTGTCATTGGATCGTCATCACGGGGAAAACGGGTACCACTTACACAATAACTGATCCGTACAACCGCAACAAAAAAGACCCACGTGGTATCCGCACCACGTTGAATGCCGGTGTATTTGGGGCGTACACGATCGACCGATTCGTAGTAGTGGAAGGGCGTGTTCCGAAGCGCTACGTGATCAGAATCTCCGCTTTGGCCGATCAGAAAGAGGGATTATCGCTGGTCCTCACCGGAAGCCCAGGAGAATTCCTCGTCTTCGCGCGGGTGATCGGTCCTGATGGAAACGTGAGCTATATCCGTTCCGCGAGTGGTATCACCTCGCTTTATCAGACAAAGGTCCCGATCTACGCCGCTCCGATCCACCTTGTGCCGGGCGAAAATCGGATACTGGCCGGTCCGCTGCCGGGCAATTTACCGGGCAGCTACACCGTTGAATTATGGATCGAATCACCGGATCGACCAGGGGAGAGGGTAGCGGCGGATATCGCCCACTACACGGTTCGCCCGACGCCGGAACCAATGCCGACGCTCTCGTTCCCGGCCGCGCTGCTCATTGCTTCTGGCCTAGCGATAGTGATCAGCCTCCTCGTCTGGCTAGTCGTCCTTGCTGCTAAGTGAAAGGTAGAGCTTCTTCCCGTGACGCAGTTGCGGGGAAAATGTGAGCTTCAGGGCCTCGAGCGGACAAGCAGCCGTGCACTCACCGCATTTGATGCAGTTATGCGTATCGTACTCCTCGTGCGGTTTCAATCCCATCGGACAGGCGGTCGCGCACTCACCACAGCGGGAGCATCGGTTCGCATCGAGCTTCAAATGGAGAAAGCTCACCCGGTTGAACAGGGACAACAGGGCTCCCATCGGACATAGGTAACGGCACCAGAACCGGGAGATGATGACCATCCCGGCGAGGACGACCAGAAGCGACACGAGATGCACGATGAACGGGCGGTTGAAATGCGCCACGCCGAGGAACAGGTAGGGAATCGATGCCTCCAATCCTCCAACGGGGCACAGCTTGCAGAACATCGTATCCGCGAATACCCATGCAGCGATGATCGTTCCGAGCAGGACAGCGTATTTGGAGTAGGAGGCAACCCCGTTTATCCGCACCTTACGAAATGACAATAGGTCGTTCAATGTCCCGAACGGACAGAACCAGCCGCAGAATCCGCGTCCGGCAATGAGCCCGTAGGCGATGATTGTCGCAACCCAGAGGTACGGGACTGTCCCGTAGATCGCAAGATTCTGCATCAGGCCGATCGGACAGATTGTGACCGCGAGGGGGCACGCGTAGCAGTGCAAGCCGGGGAAAATAATGTGCGTCATACCGATTCCGGTGAACCCGAACAATCCAAGCAGGAGCCCAAACCCTTGACTGATCCTACGCAAAAGTGAAAGCCTCATCCCCCCACCCCCAACATCTTGAGAAGCCTGGCCTCAAGATTGTCGATCCCGAAGATCACTTCCCCTGTATCTACGTTGAGCACAGCCGGAACAACCGTCCGCCGATTGCGAATGATACCGTGGGAAGAGGCAAGACTACGGTTCGTATCAACGTTGACGAACTTGTAGGATATGAGTGGATTCGCCTCCGCCATTTCCTTCACCATCTCTTCGGCATAGGGGCAGGAATGGCACCATGGGGCATAGAAAACGACGAGGGTCACTTTCCTATCGAGCTTGGATAGCGCGCGAATCGCCTCATTGGATAATCGCGGCGCTTCGGCCCGCGATTCCTCGATACCTACACACGACGTGCAGAGTACAGCCGCGATTCCTTGCGCCTGCTCGTGCTGACCGAGTCTGACCCCATACACAAAACCACCGATAACGAACAGGAAGAGTACGAGATAAAGCGGAATCCGGAACCCCATCGTCCACAACGCGATCCCGATCCCAAGGAGCACGACTCCGACTGCCGGGATAACCCACGGTGAAAGAGAACGGGACACCTTTTCGCGATGGACCGGCCCAGCACTGGCGGTCGTCACTGTCACTGGGACGGTCACCTCATCGGCTATCTGGAAGCAACTTACCTCAATGCAGTAGGTATAGAGAATCGACAGGGTGAGGTTGTAGGTCAACGGGGCAAGTTCGGAAACAGCGGATAGGGTGAACTCAACAGATCCTTTTCCGAACGGTCTGATCTCTTTGATCTTCCCCTCAGCAGGAGTGATGGCCAGCCCATCCGGAACAGATGGTGTGACCGTAATATCATCGGCAGTATGAGCGGACTTATTTGTAATCTCGACCACTAACGAAGCCATCCCCCCGGCAGGGAGGTGAACTTCGGAAGGATCGGTTGAGAATGACAGGATCGGCTCCTGCGCAATGGCAATCAGACTGCAAAAACCGAAGATGAGGAGAGCTCCTATCAGCCTCCGCATCCTTACTCCCCTGGATTGAGGATCCGTTCCACTGCCCGGCGCAGCGCTTCCCCACGTAGATTCTTGCCCGCTATATTGCCGTCCCGATCAATTAAGTAGGTCATTGGAATCGCGCTCACCCGATATATCCTTGCTATCTCACCGTTCGGTCCGTCGTATATCTGCGGATAATCGAGCCCGTATTCATCAACCGCTTTCTCAAACGCCTGTTCGCTGCGGTCGAGGTTGATTCCGATAACAACGAGGCCTTTTCCTTCGTACTCAGACGCGAGAGCACGTACGTTCGGAAGCTCGGCCACACATGGATGGCACCAGCTCGCCCAGAAATCGATCACTACTATCTTGCCCTTAAACCCAGAAAGAGAGATCTTATGACCGCTGACTGTGCTCCCGGAAAAGTCAGGAGCTCGGCTCCCCACCTCGAGCGGGACTTTCTCCGGGACGTAAGTATCACTTTTACCTATCACTATATGTGCCCCGTCCGCACTGACCGACTTCACAGCGTAGACCGTACCGTCGATGTTGAACGGCTCAGAAAGGGTATACCTCTCATGCGAGTCACGGGAGGTGAGGAGTTTCCCGTTCCGGTCGATGTCGATGAAAAGAGTCCCTTTGGAAAGATCATCGTAGCGACCGTCTGTGTTCTCATCGATCACGGCGATTTTGTACTTCTCCCCGCCAAGGTCGATCATCCCCTCGCGGTAACAGCCGCGGAAGTATACGAGCACGGTTGGATAAGCTGGATCCCATACTGCTATTAATTCATACGGCTCTATCCCGGTCATGTAGGAGACATCGACCGAAAAATCGGCGATATGTTGTCCCGAGTCATAGATTTTCTTCCACGGAACCAAAGAGAAATCGCTCTTTGAAGCCGGTCTCACATACATGTGCACCGTATCACCGTCTCGATAGATGAGGATTGGGAACCCTTGCCCGTTAAGCGGAATCACGCCGTAGCTCGGTTCCCCAGCCGCATCTCCCGGCAGAGGAACATCTGCCGGTGGAGCGGTAAGCTGTATCCCTTGAGGGATGAATAATCCAGTAAGTCCGAGGATTGAATCGACATATTCCAGGTCAGCCTCCGCCGCGAGGCCGACGAACGACAACATAATGATAATTGCAATACCGATATAAACCGCTTTCAAATTTACTCCCTGATGAGATCGCGCAGCCGTGCGATCGTTATATCCTTCCCAACAAGCGCGATTATCTCGAACAGGCCCGGGCCGGCCTTCCGCCCGGTGATCGCCATCCGACACGCGTGGCCCACATCCTTAAGTCTTGCTCCGTGTGCGGCAAGTGTCTCCCGCATCGTTCGCTCCACCGCCTCCGGGGTGAACTCGGTCATCCCGGAAAACGCGTCGATCAATGCTACGATAAGTTCCCGCTGATGATCGTCCAGCTCGATCGTCTCCTCGCGGTCGATCTCAACCGGAAACACAATCTCCAGCACCCGCGCCAGGTCGACCAGGGTCTTACACCGGTGGCGGAGCCGCTCCACCGCCGTAACGAGGCGCTCACGCTCAATCCCGCTCCACATCTCGTCGCTTACCTTCCCCTGCTCACGCACGAACGGGGCGACGAGCTCCATCAGCCTTTCCGGATCGGCGGCCTTCATGTGCTGTTGGTTCAGCCAGTGGAGCTTCTCCTCATCAAACACGGACGCGGATTTTCCGATGTGGTCGAGCGAGAACAGCTCGATCAGCTCCTCGCGGGTGAAGAACTCTTGGTCGCCGTGCGACCAACCGAGGCGGGCGAGGAAGTTCACCAGCGCTTCGGGAAGAAACCCGCGACGACGGTACTCGAGGACCGATGTCACCCCGTGCCGCTTGGACAGCCGGGTGCGATCCGGTCCGAGGATCATCGGCAGGTGGACGAAGTGGGGGAGTGGCTTACCGAGCGCCCGATAGAGGAGAATCTGTTTTGGGGTGTTGTTTAAGTGGTCGTCGCCGCGGATGACATGGGTGATTCCCATGTCGGCGTCGTCAACCACCACCACGAAGTTGTACACGAAGCTCCCGTCGGAGCGACGGATGACGAAGTCCTTGAGCTGAGAGTTCGGGTAGGTTACGTCGCCGAGCAAGTCGTCGTGTACGACCGTCTCCCCCTCGGTCGGGACACGGAACCACCACGCTCCGTCCCGCTCGTAAGCCAGTCCCTGTTCCATAAGCGCCTCCGCCGCGCGCCGATGGATCTCGGTGCGATCGGTCTGACGGTAGTACTCGTCCCAGTCGAGCCCAAGCCAGCGCATCGCCTCGATGATTTGGGCGATCGATTCGTCGGTCGAACGCTCGCGGTCCGTATCTTCGATGCGCAACACGAATACACCATCGTTATGACGGGCGAACAGCCAATTGAACAGGGCTGTGCGTGCTCCGCCCACGTGCAAGTAACCAGTAGGACTGGGGGCGAACCTCACTCTTATCATTTCATTATCACCCCGATTGAACGCTCATTGTACCAGAACCTGTCCCCATCCCGCCAACGGTCGCCGGTGCACTTAAAGGATCGTTCAACCAGCCGTCGATTTGCACATCCCAGCTGCTCTGCGCGGAGAGATCAGTCCCGTGAGATGTTTCCGCATCGTACAACTTCTGCATACCTGCCAAGATCGAGAGGATCGTACCAGCGGTTTTGTTTATCCGCGCGCTTAGAGCTCGCTTCACCTCGTCCGCGCTCTTCCCGGACACGCGGATACCCGCAAGCTCCCTCCGCAAGCGGCGGGCGTAGACCTCGTTCAAATCGAAATGGCGCCTCTCATGATCGAGCAGAGCAGCATTTACTTCTCCCGGGATAAACCATGATCCTGACGGATCCATCGTATTTTCAACCCACACTTGATCCACGGGCACCTTGCCTTGCCATACCCCTATGTCAGGTTCATAGAAAACTACATATTTCACACGCCAACTCACTCGCATATCGATCATTGCCGCTTCTGCCATCGGACGACCGGGAGGAACCCCGAGGAAATCGGACCACTCAATCGGACGATTCGGGTCCCACGGGATCGGATTCAACTGCGCAGACGAGCAGTTAACTGCTACTAAAACCATCAAAAAAAATAGTCCCCATAGCGCTTCTTTCCTTACCATCTCACCGCCCCTCGATAAGATGATAACCGTCCGATACCACCGGTGCGAGTACACTTGACAATGAGGAAACCATTACATTAATCTTATCTCCAAGAATGACCGGAAAAGATAAGTCTTATCTTGACAAACGCGGGGATGAGTCTCCCGGAATGTCAGTTCTTACCGAGTTCGGGAAGGACTTCTGGATTCTATTCGAGGGGATCGGTGATGCGGCCTATCTTGTCGAAACGGAAACCGGTAGGATCCTCGCGTGTAACGCTCAAGCCGTCCGTCAGACCGGTTACAGCAAAGAAGAGCTGATCGGGATGGACATTCATTCCGACCTATCGGCCAGTGATCCGGATATTGGGCTGCAAACACTGGTGGAGAAGCTCGCCCGCCGGGAACGCGCACGGTTCCGACAACTGAAGCGCAGAAAGGATGGAAGCTTATACTGGGAAGAGGTGATAACTGCCCCTCTCCGGGCGAACGGAAGCAGAATCCACGTATCTTTGAACCGTGATATCACCGATCAAATCAGTAAAGAAAAGTTCATCCAACAAGAACGGAAGCAATTGCTGGCCATCTTCGACAGCATAAATGCGATTATCTACGTGGCCGACCCTTACACCCACGAAATTCTCTACGTAAACAAATTCTTCCGGGACATGATTGGGGAAAACCCGATCGGCAAGCTCTGTTACGAAGAATTTCAGGGGCGCAAGACTCCTTGCGATTTCTGCACGAATCCGATCATCCTCGAAAACAAGGGAGAACCCTATCAGTGGGAGTATCACAACCCAATCTACGACCGCGATTACTATATCGTCGATCGCATAATAACTTGGCCTGACGGCCGCGATGTCCGGTTTGAAGTGGCAATCGACATCACCGAACAGAAAAAAGCGCTGGAGGAAGTACGCGAGCGCGAGGAGCTCTATCGAACCCTATTTGAGCAGTTGAGCGATGCCCTACTGCTAGAAGAGCTTGATGGGAGGATCCTCGAAGTCAATGAAAGCGCATGTAAACTCCTCGGATACTCCCGTGAGGAACTCACCCAAATGCGAGTACAAGACCTTATCCCGGAAGGGGGCAAGACTTTCCTCCCCAAGATGATCGATGCCGAAACCAGCAAAGGACGCGCGCTTGAATCGGTCAACCGCCGCAAGGACGGAACGATTGTCCCGATCGAGTTACGCGGCAGAATAGTAGAGCTTCACGGAAAACCCCGCATGCTTGTCAGTCTACGTGATATAAGCGAGAGGGTCCGTATCAGAAAAGTAGAACGAACCCTACAACGGATTACAGAAGCGGCCAATACCATAGAGGATCTTTCCGATTTGTTCTCCAAGATAAGGGAGATCCTCGGCGAAATAATGGATACTACAAACTTCCGCATCGCTCTTTACGACAAAGAAGCCGATACTATTACCCTGTCGTATATGGTAGATGAGAAAGACTCCCCGGCCTCTTTTACTGCTGGTAATAGCCTCACCGCGTACGTCATCCGAAACAACCGTCCCCTCCTTATTTCAGAGCAGAATCGTGAACAGACATTGAAAAAACTCGGCATACAGCCGGTGGGGGCAAAATCCAAGGTATGGCTCGGGGTTCCGCTCCGGTTGAAAGGTCAAGTTGTAGGAGCAATAGTTGTTCAGAGTTACACCGATCCAAATCTGTACAACGAAGAGGACGTCTCCATCCTGGAAACAGTATCCGATCAGATTGCGCTTGCAATCACACGAAAGCAAGCTCAGGAGGCTCTACGGGAGAGCGAATCGCGTTACCGCCGGATATTTGAAGCGACATCCGATGCTATCCTCGTGTTCGATCAGAACGGAACGATCGTGGAAGCGAACCCCGCTGCTTACCGCATGTACGGGTACGAACCGGGTGAGATGATCGGCCTTCCGGCAGAAAAGATCATCCATCCGGATTACTACCATGGCTTTCCAAAGTTGGAGCAGGGAATCGATTGCGTAACATTCGTCACCGACTCGATCAACATCCGCAAGGACGGGACGGCGTTCCCAGTCGAAGAACACGGAGTCGGATTCACCTTCCAAGGTAAACCACACTTTTTGACGGTAGCTCGTGATATCTCCGCGAGGTTGGCCGTGGAGGAACAACTAAAAGAATCGCAACGGAAGATTGAGTTACTACATGCGGTAGCACAGGAACTCGAGGGATTGGACGATGAAAATGAGGTTTACCAACGTACGGTCCGTGCTGCCGAAGAGATCTTGAACTTCCCCCTCTGCACCCTCGACATTGTAGAGGGGGACAGGCTTGTCACCAAAGCAACATCGAAGGGACTCCCCCCGGGAGCCAGCCAATCAATACCTTTATCTGAGGAATCGCTCGCCACGAAGACTTATCACACAGGGAAGACTTATGTAATTGGAAGCCCGGATGAAGAGCCAGCGGCAAAACCGACCCGTTCTGATTTTCTCTCCGGAATAAGTGTTCCTATCGGCAAGTTCGGAGTCTTTCAAGTTGCGTCTACAAAGAAGAACGCCTTCTCCAGCGAAGACGTACGTCTGCTTGAACTCCTCATCGGCCATACCACGCAAGCAATATCCCGGATCCGCCTTCAAAATAAACTCAAGGAACAGGCAACCCGCGACCCGCTGACCGGGGTATACAACCGTCGTTACTTCAACGAGGTGGTGGAGCAAGAGATTCTCCGTTCTAAGCGCTATTCTCATCCGATCGGTTTTCTAATGATCGACGTCAACGGGTTTAAGCAAATTAACGACCGGTTTGGGCATCAGATGGGTGACAAAGTACTGAAGGCGGTAGCGAATCTGCTTACTGCACAGGTGCGTGAGACAGACCTCGTGGTGCGCTACGGTGGCGATGAGTTTCTCATTATGCTCCTTGAGACAAACGGGGAGACAGACGCGGTGAAAGCACGCATTCAGAAAGCGGTAAAAAGGAGCAAGGAAATCAAAGAAATTATCCCCATTCCTGTAACCCTTTCCATCGGAGAATCCCATTGGGACCCGAGTAAGGGTATATCTATCGAACAGGTCCTCTCGGAGGCTGACAAAGCGATGTACCGGGAGAAAGAGGCTATCAAGGACTGATCCCCTCCATTCGCACTACAAGCGCCGCTGTGCGATCATCATGTCGATTCGATCGGAAAGATCCTCTGCCCGGTCGGAGATTTCCACCAGAACCTCAATCAATCCGTACAGTTGCAATTTCATAGCCAAGTCAATATCCATCTTGAAGATTGTCTTTATCGCATCCCGCTCCATCCGATCCACTTCACTCTCTTTAATCTCTATCTGCTTCGTGTGATCAAGCGCCTTGTTCATATCATCAAAAAGGAAACGCATGGAATAATTGACTTCCGTAGCGATCTCCCCTGTTTTATCCACAATCTTTTGGATGAACGGCTTCACAGGTTCGGGGATAGAAATCTGCTGAAGCAACAGGTAATCCAGACTCTCTTCCCCAGCATTCGCGAGCTTGTCTACCTGCTCTATTACTTCGAGAATATCACGACGAGATGGAGCGAGGAGAGCTCCACCGAGCATGGCCGTCTCCACTTCCCGGCGCACATCATCGGCTCTACCTTCGGCAGTGTGGGTGGCAAGGGCAAGCTCGCCCGCCTTGTCCACATCACCGGAGAGATAAGCAGCAAGAGCTTCCTGAAAATGGGAAAGGCTTTCTTCGACCTGCTCGAGATGCTTTAATACGAGCTTTTCTATCTCCTTCTGCTTCTTCCAAAACACTTTTACCCCTCCACGTTGTATATTGAAACGAGATTAGCCCCTTCTCCTTTCCACGTCAACCGAAAAGATGGGTGCATTCACCGGAGGAGATAAGACGTACCCCCGCATCTGTCTCCAGCATGAGCTTTCCCTCCCGGTCGATCCCCACCGCCCGGCCGCGGATTACCTCCGGCCCGACCGCAACGGACACATACCTTCCGACCGTATCGCAGAGCGCGCGGTAACGGCGGAGAATGGAGTCAGTATCTACTGGAGCGAACAGTGTCGCGAGGATTCGGAAGAGAAGCTCCTCAGCTCGGGGCACGGTCCCTCCCGCCGCCCGCACGCTCGTCGCGCCCGGGTATGGAACAGGATCGAGGTTTACCCCGATCCCGAGGACCATCACCTTGTCCGCTCCTTCGATCAGGATCCCGGCGATCTTTTTCCCATCCACCGTGACGTCGTTCGGCCACTTGAGCCGCACCGCTATTCCGTACTCGGAGATTGCCGCCGCGACCGCGACCCCGGCGCGGAGCGGGAGGAGTGGATCCGGGGCGAGGACGATTGAAGCGTACAGTCCGCCGGGAGGAGAAACCCATTCTCGCCCGTAACGGCCATGCCCCGCGGTCTGAGAATCAGCGATGACCACCGTACCCACCGGGAGACCATGGGCGACGCGCTGAGTGGAGTCGACCTGCGCATAGCGCACCAGACGCAGCTCACGCCCGCGGATCGACAGGGAACGTATCTCCGGCATGGGGAAGGAGGATGACGCGGAAATCCGGGCCGAACCGGTCGCGGGCTTGCTCCAATATCTGGTTGGGATCGCGAACCGGCCTGAGGAAGAACCGCTCGACGAGCCGGTCGTCCATCTCGGAGCGGAGGTAGATCTCGGCGCGGGCGAGATCCTTGGCCAGGTAGATCGCCTTGTGACCGCCGAGTTTGAATCCCTGTTCCGCGAACACGGTGAACACGTCGCCCGGCTTAGTGCACCGGCGGACCCAGTCTTCGAACACGGGATGACCGATCCCGTCCGGACAGGCGGCGACGAGCAGGATCATCCCCCCATCACGGACCGCTTTGGCCGCGTTGTACAGCCCCTTGTACGCCTGGTAGAGATCGATATCCTTGGGATGACCACCGGCGGAGGCGATCACGAGATCGGCCCGGGCCGGGAGGGAAACCTTGAAGATGTCATCCCAGGTCGCTCGACCGACCGCGTGTGCCGCTTCGATATCTCCGACCACGATCTTGACAACGCGCCCGTCCGAACCGAGGACGACGTCCACGATGAAATCGATATTGACGAGCCGCGCCGCCTCGGACATCTCCTCGGAGATCGGGTTTCCGTGATAGACACATCCCTCGCAATTGAAGTCAAGGAGCTGAGCGTGGTTGCGCTCGATCGTCTCCCGCCCGGCGACCCCGGGGAGGATGTTCTTCCTACCGCCGGAATAGCCAGCGTAGTAGTGCATCCCGATGTGACCGATGCTGACTACGTGGTCGGCATCGACGACGGTCCGGTTGATTAGGATCGGGGTCCCGCGAGAGCTTGTGCCCACCTCGACGAGATCGTGATCGCAGTTATGGATCAGGACGCGAAACTCGCGGCGCATCCCCCCGAGGAGCGCATCAAGCTCGGCGTCGGTCGGGGCGCGGTGCGTCCCGGTGGCGACGATGATCGTCACATCTTCCCGGTGGACGCGGGACGAGATCCGCTCCCAAACGAGGGGAAGGATCTTCCGGCTCGGGGTGGGACGGGTATGGTCGGTGACGATGAACACGACCGAATCGCCGCGGTGAAACCCCGCCGCCGGCTCATCGATCCCGATCGGTTCGTTCCACGCGCGGGCGAACTCCTGCACCAGGTCAGGTATTGCAACCTTTTTTCCTTCCAACACCCCGATTAGGTTCCGATCGGGAACGTCGATCTCGATATCCCCCGTGCCGTAGGGAAGGCGCACGCACACCACCTCCACGACGAGGGTACATCCAGGCTATTCGGTCTGCAACACCGCACCGGTGCTCGCGTCTCCGACGATGGCGGCGTAGCGCGCGAGGTATCCGGATGACACCCGAGGCGGAAGAGGGGTCCATCCCTCACGACGGCGGGAGAGCGCGTCGTCGGGGACAAGCAGCTCCAAACGCTTTCCCGGAATGTCGATCTCGATCGTGTCCCCCTCTTTGACGAGCCCGATCGGGCCGCCGGACGCTGCCTCCGGGGAGACGTGCCCGATCGCTGCCCCCCGCGTCGCGCCGGAGAACCGCCCGTCGGTGATCAACGCCACCTTGTCGTCGAGCCCCATCCCGGCGAGGGCGGAGGTGGGGAGGAGCATCTCCCGCATCCCCGGACCGCCGCGCGGGCCCTCGTATCTGATCACAACGACGTCCCCGGGATGTATCTTTCCCCCGAGGATCGCGGCCATCGCCTCCTCCTCCCCGGCGAACACGCGCGCCGGACCGCGGTGGTGGGCCATCTCCGGCCGGACCGCGCCCGCCTTCACCACCGCCCCGGCCGGGGCGAGGTTGCCCCACAGGATGGCGATTCCCCCGTCCGGGCGGTGCGGGTCGGACAGGGGACGGATGACGTCGGTCCGCCGCTGCACGCCGTCCAGGTTCTCCCCGACCGTCTTCCCGGTCACGGTGAGAGCGTCTCCGTGGAGCAGCCCGCCGCGGTGGAGCTCGGCCATCACCGCCGGCACCCCGCCCGCTTCATCGAGATCCTGCATGTGATGGGGCCCGGACGGGCTGAGCTTGACCAGATATGGGGTGCGCGCGCTGATCCGGTCGAACCGATCGAGCGGCAGGTCGATCCCGGCCGCATGCGCGATCGCGAGCAGGTGCAGCACCGTGTTCGTCGAGCCACCGAGGGCCATGTCGACTGCGATCGCGTTCTCGAACGCCGCTTCGGTCATGATGTCGCGTGGGCGGATCCCGCGGGCAACGAGCTCCATCACCTGCGCCCCCGCGGCCTTGGCGAGGCGGATCCGCGCCGCGGTCACCGCCGGGACCGTACCGTTCCCGGGAAGACCCATTCCGAGCGCTTCGGTCAAGCAATTCATCGAGTTGGCGGTGAACAGGCCGGCGCACGACCCGCAGCCGGGACAGGCAGCAAGCTCGAGCGCCGCCAGATCACCGTCGCTCATTCTCCCCGCCTTGTACTCCCCCACCGCCTCGAACACGTTTTTCACGTCGACGTCGGCGCCATTGAACCGACCGGCCAGCATCGGCCCGCCGCTCACGAACACGGCTGGGATGTTCAGTCGCGCCGCAGCCATCAACATCCCAGGGACGATCTTGTCGCAGTTGGGGATGAACACCAACCCGTCGAATCCATGTGCCATCGCCATTGTCTCCACCGAATCGGCGATTAGCTCGCGGGACGGAAGGGAATAGCGCATCCCGGGATGCCCCATCGCGATCCCGTCGCACACCCCGATCACGTTGAACGAGAGCGGTGTCCCCCCGGCCGCCAACACCCCGGCCTTCACCGCCTCTCCGATCCTATCAAGGTGCACATGTCCGGGGACGATCTCGTTGTACGAGTTGACGATCCCAATGAACGGCTTTTTCAACTCCTCCGGCGTCAGCCCACTCGCGTAGAGCAGGCTACGGTGTGGTGCCCGCTCGAACCCGTTCTTGACCACATCACTACGCATCTTGCCTCCTTTGCAACGCATCCACGATCAGATCCCCCATCTCCCCGGTCCCCACCTTCCTCTCGCCGGGCCGGGCGATATCCGGGGTGCGAGCACCCTGAGCCAGGACCTCCTCCACCGCTTCCTCCACCGCGCGTGCTTCGTCCGCGAGCCCGAGCGAGTGACGCAGGAGCAGCGCCCCGCTCAAGACCGCGCCGATCGGGTTGGCCAACCCTCCTCCCGCGATGTCCGGCGCGCTCCCGTGCACCGGTTCGTACACCCCGCGTTTCCCCTCCCCGAGCGAGGCGGACGGGAGCATCCCGAGCGATCCAGCGAGCATCGATGCCTCATCGGTCAGGATGTCGCCGAACATGTTTGCGGTCAGGATCACGTCGAACGATGACGGATTCCGGATCAACGCCATCGCCGCCGCGTCGACGAGCATCTCCTCGAGCTCGACCCCCGGATATCCGGTCGCAACTTCCCGCACGACCCGCCGCCACAGGCGCGAGGTGGCAAGGACGTTCGCCTTGTCGACCAGCGTCACCCTCCCCCGTCGGGCTGCCGCCGCGTCGAACGCGACCTCGGCGATCCGCCGGATCTCCGGGACGGAGTAGACCATGGTGTCGAGTGCCTCATCCGCTCCTTCCCGCCGCGGGCCGAAGTAGATCCCACCGGTGAGCTCGCGCACGACGAGGAGGTCGACTCCGGCGAGCCGGTCCGGTTTCACCGGTGATGCTTCGATCAAAGCGGGATAGACGCGCACTGGCCGTAGGTTGGCGTAGAGCCCGAGTCCCTGCCTTATCCCGAGCAGTCCCTGCTCCGGGCGGACCGGGGCGCTCGGGTCGGACCACTTCGGCCCGCCGACCGCGCCCATCAGGGCTCCGTCCGCCGCCCGACAGGCGGCGAGCGTCCGTTCCGGTAGCGGATCCCCGACCGCGTCGATCGCCGCCCCGCCGATCAGCTCTTCCGTGAAGGAAAATACATGTCCGTACAGCTCCGCGATGGCGTTTAGGACCTTCACCGCCTCCGCGATCACCTCCGGCCCGATCCCGTCACCTGGTAGAAGCACTATCCTTGCGTTCACCCGTTCTCCTTTTCCGTGACCAGAAGTCCGTATTCCAGTGCGTCGGCGAGCGCCTGCCAGCTCGCCTCAATGATGTTGGGGGAGCTACCGACCGTGCTCCAGCTGCGGTGCTGGTCGGAGGAGGTGATGAGGACCCGGGTGCGCGCGGCCGTGCCCGCGGCCCCATCCAGGATGCGCACCTTGTAATCGGTGAGGTGCACCGCTGCTAGCCGCGGGTAGAACGGGAGGAGCGCCTTGCGCACCGCGGCGTTCAGCGCGTCGACCGGGCCGTTTCCCTCGGCAGCGGTGTGTATCACCTGATCCCGTACCCGCACCTTCACCGTCGCCTCGGACGCCATTCCACCCCCGTTTTTCTCCTTTACTAACACGTGGAACCCGAGCAGCTCGAACGGGGCCTGATAATCGGGGTTCGACCGGCGGATGAGGAGCTCGACCGAACCATCTGCCCCCTCGAATTGAAACCCCTCGAGCTCCAGGGCCTTGACCCGCTCAAGCACTCGTGCCGCCTGATCCGATCCCTCCGCCAGTTCGATCCCCAGCTCCCGCGCCTTGTGGGCGATGTTGCTCCGGCCGGAAAGCTCGGAGATAAGCACACGGCGGCGGTTTCCGACCAGGCTTGGATCGACGTGCTGGTAGCTTCCCTCCCATTTAAGTAGGGCATTCACGTGCACCCCGCCCTTGTGGGCGAACGCGCTCGCCCCGACGTAAGGGAGGTGGGGATCGAGCGGTAAGTTGGCGAGCTCGCTCACGTAGTGGGCGGTATCGGTCAGCCGGGCGAGCCGCTCAGCGGCGGTGCAGTCGCAGTTCATCTTCAACACGAGCGCCGGGATGACCGAGCACAGGTTGGCGTTCCCGCACCGCTCGCCGTAGCCGTTGATCGTCCCCTGGACGTGGACGGCGCCAGCGGACACGGCGGCGAGGGTATTGGCGACCGCGGTATCGGAGTCGTTGTGGGCATGGATACCGAGCGGAACATCGATTTCATTCTTGACCGCGGTCACGATCTCCTCTACCTCCCAAGGGAGGGTTCCCCCGTTCGTGTCGCACAGGACGACCACGTCTGCCCCGGCCTCCGCGGCGGCGTGCAGCGTGGCGAGCGCGTACTCCGGATCGTCCCGGTACCCGTCGAAGAAGTGCTCGGCGTCGTAGATCACCTCCCGTCCGCAGGATTTCAGATAGGTGATGCTGTCGGAGATCATGCGCAGGTTCTCATCCCGCGTCGTCTCGAGCACGTATCTCACTTGCTTATCCCAGCTCTTTCCGAATACCGTCACCACCGATGCCCCGGAGGAGAGAAGCGCTTTTATGTTCTCATCATTCTCCACTGCGACTCCGACCCGGCGCGTGCTCCCGAACGCGGCGATGACTGCGTGCTCGAGCTCAAGTTCGGGTATCCGGGCGAAGAACTCCATGTCCTTCGGGTTCGACCCGGGCCATCCTCCCTCGATGTAGTCGATCCCCAACCGGTCGAGCGCGGCAGCGATCCGGAGCTTGTCCTCAACCGAGAACGAGATCCCCTCGCGCTGTGCCCCGTCGCGCAGGGTGGTGTCGTAGAGCGTGACCTTCATCTACCTCACCGGCGTCAACCAGCCATGCCGGTCCGGAACCTTTCCCTCCACGATCCCGAAGAACTCCTCCATCAACCGGGCGGTGATCGGTCCCCGGGTTCCCGACCCCACCGGGATCCCGTCGACCGATCGGATCGGGGTGATCTCGGCCGCCGTCCCGCAGAAGAATGCCTCGTCGGCGAGGTAGAGCGCCTCACGCGGAAGCGGCGTCTCGTGCACCGGAATTCCGAGCTCTCCGGCCAGCGTCATCACGCACCGGCGCGTGATCCCGTCGAGGATCGAGTTGGCAAGCGGCGGGGTGTACAGCTCTCCTCGGTTGACGATGAACACGTTTTCACCACTTCCCTCGGAGACGTAACCGTTGATGTCGAGCGCGATCCCCTCGCGGTAGCCGTGGTCGGCCGCCTCCATGGCGATGAACTGAGAGTTGATGTACTGCCCGCCGAGTTTCGCTGCCGCCGGGTAGGTGTCCGGGGCCATCCGCCGCCACGTGCTCACTCCGGCATCGACCCCGTTCTCAATCGCGTCTTGTCCGAGGTAGCGGCCCATCTCCACCGTGATAACGCTCACGTGGGTGGGGCAGCTCCGTCCGTCGATCGCGAACGTGGCCCAGCCGCGGAACACGACCGGACGGACGTAGCAGGACGAATGGTGATTGGCGATCACCGTGTCCATGACCGCTTTTCGGATTTCGTCCCGCGAGTACGGGATCTCCAGCCGGTACACCTTGCACGAGTTCCACAATCGATCGAGGTGGGCGTCCAGGCAGAAGACGGCCGGACCGTCCGGAAGCCCGTACACCCTGATCCCCTCGAACACGCTCGACCCGTAGTGGATCGCGTGCGCTGCCACATGGACGGTCGCCTCGTCCCACGGGACCAATCGACCGTCGAACCAGACCTTCTCCGAACTCTTCACCTATCCTCCTTCCATTTCTATGCGCCGCCGCGTGTACGGGATCAACCCGCCGGCGGCGATGATCTCCAGCATGAACTCCGGGTAGGGGACGGCGCGGTATGACCTTCCGGTGGTGAGGTTGCGCACCTCGCCCCGCTCCAGATCAACCTCCAGGACGTGCCCGGCCTCCGTCTCCGCTACCGCCTGGGACGATTCCAGAATGGGAAGGCCGATGTTTATCGCGTTCCGATAGAAGATGCGGGCGAAGCTCGCCGCAATAACGCAACTCACCCCGGCCCCCTTGATGGACAGCGGGGCGTGTTCGCGCGACGAGCCGCAGCCGAAGTTCTCCCCGGCGACGATGATGTCCCCTTCCCTCACCGCGCTGGCGAACCCGGGATCGATATCCTCCATGCAATGCGCGGATAAGGCCTCCGCGCTCGATTCGTTCAGATAACGGGCCGGGATGATCGCATCGGTATCGACGTTATCCCCGTACTTCCATACTTTTCCTCTCAGCCGCATCTGACCACCTCCTCCGGGGAGGCGATCCTCCCTGCCACCGCCGACGCCGCGGCGACCGCCGGCCCGGCGAGGTAGACCTCGCTATCCGGATGTCCCATCCGACCGCGGAAGTTGCGGTTGGTGGTGCTCACCGCCCGCTCCCCCGCCGCCAGGACCCCCATGTGGCCGCCGAGGCACGGACCGCACGTCGGGGTGCTCACCGCCGCTCCAGCGGTGATGAACTCCTCTATCAATCCCTCGCGCAGCGCGTCGAGGTAGACCTTTTGGCTTCCCGGGATAACAATGCAGCGCACGCGCGGATCGACCCTGCGCCCGCGCAGGATCTCCGCAGCGACGCGCAGGTCCTCAAGCCGTCCGTTGGTGCACGAGCCGATCACGACCTGGTCGATCGGGATATCACCGACATCGGACACCGGACGGGAGTTCTCCGGGAGATAGGGGAACGCGATCTGCGGAGTGATCGCGCTCGCATCAATCTTTAGCGTCCGCGTGTACTCGGCGTCGGGGTCCGGTGCGTAGACCGTGTAATCCCGCACCTTGCGGGCATCCACGTAGGCGCGCGTCTTATCATCGACAAGGAACAGCCCGGCCTTTGCCCCGGCCTCGATCGCCATGTTCGCCATGGTGAACCGCCCGGCGAGCGAGAGATCATCGATCGTCGGGCCGGAGAACTCGATCGCCTTGTACAGGGCACCGCTCACACCGATCATCCCGATCGTGTACAGGATCAGGTCCTTCCCCCCGACCCAGGGCTGCAGCTTTCCCTCGTACACGATCCGGATCGTCTCCGGGACGCGCATCCAGATCCTCCCCGTCGCCATGGCCACGGCAATGTCCGTCGACCCCATCCCGGTGGCGAACGCGCCGAGCGCCCCGTAGGTGCACGTATGGGAGTCGGCCCCGACGACCACGTCCCCGGGGAGGACCAGCCCCTGCTCGGGGAGGAGGACGTGTTCAATCCCCATCCTCCCTACCTCGAAGTAGTGGGTTAATCCCTGGGCACGGGCGAAGGAGCGCATCACTTGGCACTGCTGCGCCGATTTTATGTCCTTGTTCGGGGCAAAGTGGTCCGGTACGAGGACGATCCTCTCCGGGTCGAAGACACGGTCAACTCCCAATCGTGCAAACTCGCGGATGGCGATCGGGGCGGTGATGTCGTTGGCAAGGACCACGTCGACCCGCGCCTCCACGAAATTGCCTGGCCGTGTGTGGTCCGCCTCGTCGGTGTGCGCAGCGATGATCTTCTCAGCGACTGTCATTCCCATCCGGTCACGCTCCGGTCGACTCGTCGCTTCTCTTCCGCCCTCGCGCCGCCGACAGGGCAATCCCGTCCCAGCGGAGGGCCCACGCACGATGGTCCTCGCGCGTATCCCGCGGCTGCGACTCCGCGCCCTGGCGATCCGCGGGCGAAGCGGTCTCGTGTTGTCCGCTGTTCATCGCTTGTTCGTTCATCCTTCCTCCTTTCCTGACTTATCTCTCTCGCTCGGCTAACAGCCGGTTTATCGCGTTAAGATAGGCCTTGGCACTCGCCACTATGATGTCGGTGTCCGCGCCGTAGCCCTTCACCACCCGCTCGCCGTCCCCATCGGTCAGGCGCACGCTCACCTCCCCTTGGGCATCGATCCCGGCGGTTATCGCGTGCACGTCGTATTCGAGGAGCTCGCAGTCGACGGGAACGATGTCATCGATCGCCCGGTAGGTGGCGTCGACCGGACCGGCCCCGACCGCGGCGTGCACGATCTCCCCTCCGTCCGGCCCGCGCAGCTTCACTGTCGCGGTCGGCATCCCCGGTCGGCCCGCCACCACCTGCAGGTCAACGAGCTGGTAGACCTCGCGCGGCTGATAGAACAGATCGGCGATCAATGCCTCCAGATCGGCGTTCGTCACTTCCCGCTTCTTGTCGGCCAGCTCTTTGAACCGGGAAAACGCGATCTCGAGCCGTGTGGGATCGAGCTCGTATCCCATCTCGACAAGGCGATCGCGGAACGCGTGCCTCCCCGAATGCTTCCCGAGGACGAGCCGGGTCCGGGTGAACCCGACCTCCTCCGGGCGGATGATCTCGTAGGTGGTCGGGTTCTTGAGCAATCCGTCCTGATGGATCCCGGCCTCGTGAGCGAACGCGTTCGCCCCGACGATCGCCTTGTTCGCCTGGACCGAGATCCCGGTCAGGTTGCTCACCATCCGGCTGGTGCGGGCGATCTGAGCGGTGTTGATCCCAGTGGAGAGGCCGTATATATCCGCCCGTGTCTTGAGCGCCATCACTACCTCTTCCAGTGCGGCGTTCCCCGCCCGCTCGCCGATCCCGTTCACCGTCACCTCGGCCTGGCGCGCCCCGGCGCGAAGCCCGGCCAGCGTGTTGACGGTCGCCATCCCCAAATCGTTGTGACAATGGACGGACAGGACCGTCCGCTCGATCCCCGGTGTATTCTCGATGATCCCCCGGATCAGCGCCTCGAACTCGCCCGGGGTCATGTACCCGACCGTGTCCGGGATGTTGATCACGCTCGCCCCGGCCTCGATCGCTGCGGCGATCACCTCGTACAGGAACCGCGGGTCGGAGCGGGTCGCGTCCTCGGGGGAGAATTCGACCTCGTCGCAGTAGCCCCGGGCGTAGGCCACCATCTCCCGGGCGCGGGCCAACACCGCGGACCGGTCCATCCGCAGCTTGTCCCGCATGTGGACCTCGGATGTGGCGATGAACACGTGAATCCGTGGGCGGGCAGCGTTCTTCACCCCCTCCCACGCACGATCGATGTCGCCGCGCACCGCCCGGGCGAGCGCGCACACCGCGGGCACGTGCTCCCCGTCGCTCACCGCTGCCGCCACCTCCTGCACGGCGCGCAGGTCATCCGGCGAGGCGGCGGGGAACCCGGCCTCGATCACATCGACTCCCAATCGCGCGAGCTGGCGGGCGATCTTCACCTTCTCCTGAACACTCAATGTCGCCCCGGGGGACTGCTCCCCGTCGCGCAGGGTGGTGTCGAATATGAACGCGCGGTCCTCAACCCCTGATCCCATCACGCGTCCTTCTTCCCCCAGTTCTCCGGGCGCAGGGCGCGCACCGCCGCCCCGGCCTTCCACATCTCCGAGTCTCGCATCTCCCGCAGCTCGGCCTCCAGTTTCTCCTTGTAGTCGGGGGCGCTGTTCGCACGAAGCACAATCCGCGTCTCCTCGCCGGAGACGACGCTTTGGTACAGCCGTTCAAACACCGGGGCAACCGCGTCGCGGAACCTTCCCTTCCAGTCGAGCGCCCCCCGCTGTGCGGTGGTGCTGCAGTTGGCGTACATCCAGTCCATCCCGTTCTCGCCCACGAGTCGGATCAGGCTCTGGGTGAGCTCCTCCACCGTCTCGTTGAACGCCTCGCTCGGGGAGTGCCCGTGCTTGCGCAGCACGGCGTACTGCGCCTCCATGATTCCGGCGAGCGCTCCCATTAACACTCCCCGCTCCCCGGTGAGGTCGCTGTACACCTCGTTCTGAAACGTGGTTGGGAACAGGTAGCCAGAGCCGATGGCGATCCCGATCGCGAGGGTCCTCTCCTCGGCGCGGCCGGTGTAGTCCTGGTACACGGCGTAGCTCGAGTTGATCCCGCTTCCGGCGAGGAAGTTCTTCCGCACACTCGTTCCCGATCCTTTGGGGGCGACGAGGATCACGTCCACGAACGCCGGCGGGACGACCCCGGTCTGATCGGAGTAGGTAACAGCGAACCCGTGCGAGAAATAGAGGGCATCACCCTCTTTTAGATGCGGCTTTATCCGCGGCCACAGGATCACCTGCGCCGCGTCCGACACCAAATACTGGACGATCGTCGCCCGCTCCACCGCCTCCTCGAACGGAAACAAGGTCTTCCCCGGGATCCAGCCGTCACCAATCGCCTTCTCCCATGACCGCTTTCGATTCGGATCTCCACCCACAATCACGTTTATCCCGTTGTCGCGCATGTTGAGCGACTGGGCCGGTCCCTGCACTCCGTAGCCCAATACCGCCACCACCTCGTCTTTCAACACGTCGCGCGCCCGGTCGAGCGGAAACTCCTCCCGGGTGACGACATCTTCGATAACTCCGCCGAAATCGATCTTCATCCGTTTCCTCCTTGTTTAGCACCGTTATTTCCGCGCACCATCGCCACCCGGCCGGTGCGCACCATCTCCAGGATCCCGAACGGTCGGAGAACCTCCACCAGACCGTCGATTTTCTCCTCCGTTCCAGTCGCCTCTACGATCAATGATTCCAACCCCACATCGACCACCCGCGCCCGGAACGTGTCCACGAGCTGCATCAGCTCCGATCGGGTGCGGGGATCTGGCGTCCGTACCTTGATCAGGGCAAGATCGCGCATCACCGCCGGTTGGTCGGAGATGTCCTCCACTCGGATCACGTTCACTAGCTTGTACAGATGCTGTGCCACCTTCTCGGCGGTTTGTCAACCCATCTGGCACGACCGCTATCACCTACAACAAACTCAAGGTCTGGG
>CAZZJU010000015.1:0-22688 GCA_964654805.1 uncultured Thermotogae bacterium
ACATCCTGTCGCTCGCCCGCCACATCGCGCGCGGGACTGTCTCCCTCAGGGCCGGTAAGTGGGAGAAGAAGGCGCTTAAAGGGGTGGAGATCGCAGGGAAGATTCTGGGGATCGTGGGGATCGGGCGGATCGGCCAGGCGCTCGCCCGCAAGGCGCACGGGCTCGGGATGAGCGTGATCGCGTTCGACAAGTTCGTAAGCGAGTCCCCGCTTCCCGATATCGTGACGATGGTCCCGTTTGCGGATCTCCTCAAACAGAGCGACTTCATCTCGCTTCACATCCCGTTTGACCCCAAGGAAGGGCCAGCGATCGGGAAGAACGAGTTCGAGATGATGAAGGACGGCGTCCGGATCGTGAACTGCGCCCGTGGCGGGGTGATCGATGAGGACGCGCTCGCCGCAGCGCTCGCCAGCGGGAAGGTGGCCGGAGCGGCGCTCGACGTGTTCGCGACCGAGCCGCCGGACGTCAATTCGCCGCTGTTCGCCCAGGAGAACCTGTCCCTCACTCCGCACATCGGTGCGTCGACCGTGGAGGCACAGAGCAGAGTCGGAGCCGAAGCGGCAAAGATCGTAATCGAGTTTGCAAAGGCAGTTTAGGAGGGGCAATGGCACATATCATCCCGTTCCGCGGATACCGCTACAATCCGGAAATCGTTGAGGACATAAGCGCGGTCGTGACTCAGCCGTACGACCGTATCGGCGAGAAGGAACAGGAGATCTACTACGCGCGCAGCCCGTATAACATCGTGCGCATCATCAAAGGGAAACCCCAGCCGGGTGACAACGGCGAGAACGTGTATACCCGCGCGGCGCGGTTCCTGAGCGAGTGGATCGAAAAAGGGATCCTGAAGCGCGATCCCGAGCCATCCTTCTACGCCTACCACCAGGAGTACACCTTCGAAGGAGAGCAGTTCGTACGCAAGGGGGTGATCGCCCTGGGCAGGCTCGAACCGGAGAAGGTGCACGCCCACGAGCGGACCTTAAAGGGGCCCAAGGAGGACCGGCTCAAGCTGATGCGCGCGACAGAGGCGAACTTCGGGCATATCTTCATGCTCTACTCCGACCCGGCCCGCCGTGCCGATGCCGCGGTCGGGGCAGCGATCGACGGCGTTTCCCCCACAATCGAGGCCGAGGATGATTTTGGTAATATCCATCGGGTGTGGCGGATAACCGATCCGGCGGTGATTTCGGCGGTGCAGGATGCCCTTTCGGACAAGGACCTCTACATCGCCGACGGCCACCACCGCTACGAGACCGCGGTCAACTTCATGCGCGAGTGCCTGGAGAAGGGGTGGCATCCGGCCGCTCCGGAGTCGTTCGATCA
Organism: uncultured Thermotogae bacterium; assembly: GCA_964654805.1. Taxonomy (GTDB): domain Bacteria; phylum Bipolaricaulota; class Bipolaricaulia; order UBA7950; family UBA9294; genus S016-54. The sequence continues at coordinate 1,324 of CAZZJU010000015.1, forward strand.
CCGGATGATGACCCTGTTCAACATCGATGAGCCGGGAATGACAATCCGCCCGATCCACCGACTGGTGCACGGGATCACGGACTTCGATCCGGCGGCGTTCGTCTCGCGGGCCCAAGAAGACTTCGAGGTCGACGAGCATCCGGACCGCGCGGCAATGGAAGCGGCGGTCAAGGAAGGCAGGAGCCGGCATACGTTCGGCGTCTACACCGCCGGAAAATTCTACACCTTCACCCTGCGCGACGAGTCGCTGATGGACCACTTGATCGATGGGCGTTCTCCCGACTGGAAGCGGCTCGATGTTGCGATTTTGCACGCCGCGATCCTCGAGCGGCTGCTCGGGATCGATGCAACGGCACTGGAGGAGCAGCGCAACATCACCTACACCCGCGATCCGGACGAGGCGATAAGGGCGGTCGACTCCGGGGCCGAGCAGATTTTCTTCCTCCTCAACCCGACGAGCCCGCAGGAGGTGATCAGGGTGGCCGACCACGGGGAGAAGATGCCGCAGAAATCGACCGACTTCTATCCCAAGCTCCTCACCGGATTGGTCCTGTCCAAGATGGAAATCGACAAGGGATGAACGTTCGTGATCTGGCCCGGGCGCGGAGGTCGGTGCGCCGCTTCCGAGCCGGGTTAGTTCCGGAAGACGCGATCCGTAGGATCATTGACGCTGGTCGTCTCGCCCCGTCAGGGGCAAACCGCCAGCCGTGGCGGTTCGTGGTAGTGGACGATCCGAAGACGAAACGTGCGATCCGGGTGGCCTGTGAGCAGGGGGAGCGTGAGTTTCACGCTCGTGCCCCGCGTGCCCTCGCGGAGTGGATGGCGACCCGCGGTATCACCCCAGACAAGCCGTTCCTCGAGGAGGCACCGTATCTCATCTGTGTTTTCTACGACGCACATCAACCATATCCAGTCCACTCGACGTGGATCGCGGTCGGGTTCATGCTTCTACAGATAGTGGAGGAAGGGCTGGGAACGGTGACTTACACCCCAACCGGAGCCGACCTAAACCGCATCTTGAAAGTTCCGCCCAAGTTCAAGCTCGCGGCGATCCTTCCGATTGGACACTCCGCGGACGAACCAGCGTCACCACCGCGGCGGCCGATTAAGGAGATTGGGTTCCGGAACCGATTCGGAGATCCGTTTTAATGGTGTCCCATCCGGGCACCGGTACCCAAACCGGGAATGCGCACTTTCCGTTCCAGCAAGCGCAGCAGCTGGGTGATGATGAATATCAGCGCCAGATAGAACAGAGCAACGACGATGAACACCTCGAAGTAGCGAAACGTCTCCCCGGCAATGCGTTTTCCCTCCCCCATCAGGTCGAGTACAGTCACCATATACACAATCGATGAGTACTTGAGCATAAGTATTAACTCGTTTGACCATGATGGAATGACGATGCGCAGTGCTTGGGGGAGAATGACGTAGCGAATCGCTTGGGGAAGGCTCATCCCTACTGCACGGGCGGCCATTAACTGTCCCCGCTTGACCGCCTGGATCGCTCCGCGGAAGTACTCGGCCTGGTAAGCAGCGGTGTTTAACCCCAGTGCCAAGAAACCGCTCACCATTGGTGAGAGGACAATCCCCATGCTGGGCAGCCCGAAGTAGATCATGAGGAGTTGGACTAACAGGGGCGTTCCTCGGAAAAACTGGATATAAATGCTGGCGATGATATAGATGAACTTTCCACCGTAAACACGGGCGAACGCAAGGAGAAGCCCCAGCACAATCCCAATCAGGATGCAGACAACAGTGATCTCGACCGTGATCACAAGCCCATGTGCCAATCGAGGCAGCCAACTCCATTCAAATACAAGTCCCATTAGCTCGTCTCCCCGTAAAGCTCGGTGATCTTGTGAAGAAACTCTCCGGTCCGAGCGTGCTTGGGGGCGTTGAACAGCTGGTCCGGTGGACCTTGCTCCACAATCACGCCATGTTCCATGAAGATAATCTCGTCAGCAACCGAACGGGCAAACCCCATTTCGTGTGAAACGACGAGCATCGTCATTCCTTCCTTGGCGAGCTCGATCATCACTGTCAGGACCTCACCGATCAGCTCGGGATCGAGGGCACTCGTCGGCTCGTCGAACAGGATCAACTTGGGCGACATAGCAAGAGCGCGGGCGATAGAAACACGCTGTTGTTGCCCACCGGAAAGTTGCGCTGGGTAAGCATCGGCTTTGTCTGCGAGACCGACGCGGGCGAGTTCTTCCATCGCTAATTTAGTCGCCGCGTCTTTCTTCATCCCCTTCACCTTCATTGGCCCGAGGCGCACGTTCCCCAAAGCGGTGAGGTGAGCGAACAGGTTGAAGTCCTGAAAAACGAAACCCATCTGCGCGCGCAATTTGTTAATGTTAGATTTGGGATGGGTTACATCTTCCCCATCGAGGAGTACCCTCCCCTTGTCCGGCGGGCTCAGCCGGTTGATACAGCGGAGCAAAGTTGACTTTCCGGTTCCCGATGGACCAATTACCACCTTAGTTTCTCCCCGCTCGAGCGAGAACGAGACTCCTTTCAGGACTTCCTCTCTTCCGTATCTTTTATGAATATCCTCTACTACCAACAGGCTCATAGCGTTCCCCCTCCCCGCGCTTCAAGCCCTGGAATCCGCAGTTTTCTCTCCAACCAGCCGAGTCCCCAGTTACCGGTGTAAGTCAGCCCGAGGAAGATCAGCGCCACTGTAAAGTATGCGAGCATAGTCAGATTATAGTGTCTAACCATGATAAACCGGGCATGGCGCAGGATCTCATTCAACGTTACTGCGTAGGCAAGTGTAGTATCTTTGACCACCGACGAGAACTCGTTTGACCACCCCGGAATCGCCAGCCGCATCGCCTGCGGAATGATTACATGACGAATCGCTTGGATTCTGCTCATCCCGACCGAGCGGGCAGCTTGCATTTGTCCTTGAGGAAGAGCCTGGATAGCTCCTCGGAAGATTTGAGATTGATACGCCGATGACCTGAATCCCAACGCGAGAGTAGCGGCAAGAAATGGAGAGATATTAATCCCGAGTTCTTTGGACGGACCGAAATAGAAAAGGAATAAAAGAACCAACGCCGGGATACTGCGGAAGATCCATTCATATGTAGCGGCGATCGTTCCCAACAACCTTCCTCCGTATACTTCAAGCAGAGCCACTATCGTCCCGACAACCAATCCGACTGAAATCAGCGCGAACAACAACTCAATGTTGATGGTAAGCGCGCGTAGAAGATCGGGCAGACTTTTGATAATTACGGATATTCCTTCGATCGGAACCCTCCTTTCACAGTAAGGGGCCTCCCCCGGGAATCATGAAGGAGGCCCCTTAAAACAACCGACTCTTACTTATTCGCCTCTTCAGCGAACGCTGCCGCGAATTTCTCTACGTCAGCCAGCGTTTTGGCGTTCAGGAGAAGATCCTTTGTCTTCAGCCACGCCGCCTCGATCTTGTCAGAGGAAGGACCGAAGTACGCTTTCATCAGGTTATCCCAAGCACTGCCCGGCGTGACCGTGAGGTCGTATTTACCAGTGGGATTCTTGCGCACGGTCAACCCGAGTTTTTCCATCCCATCGTTCAACTTGGGAAGGATCCCCTTGGGATCTCCCTTAGCAACCAAGAAACCAAAGTACTCATACGTGTTTATGATTCCGGCAACAGTGAGCTTCTTCGGATAAGCAGCGAGCGATGCGCGGGAGGCTGGTTCGTCCTGGATTACTGCGTCGATTCGACCGTTCACCAGATCGAGGATCGCCATCGGGTAAGTTTCATATCCTTTGGCTTCTACTTTTATCCCTTTGTCGATCAGATTGTTCTTGATCCAGTCAAATCCAGTGGTCCCGTTTTGGGCTCCGATCGCCTTCTTCGGACCCAATCCGGCAAGTGCCGTTACGATGTTCAATCCTGAGTCTTTGCGGATCAACACCGCTTGGTTAGATAGATAATACGGTTTAGAAAAGTCAACTGATTGGGCACGTTTTTCAGTTATGGTGAATCCCGAAGCCCCAATATCAGCTTTACCGGATTTAACTGTATCGATAATCGTGTCAAACGCGATGTTCTGGATTTGGATATCGAACCCTTCAACCACCGCGATTGCGCGCATGACATCTAGGTCAAAACCGAAGTATTGACTACCGTCCGCAGTCACCATCTCAAATGGATCCCACGGAATATCGGAAGCGACGATGTACTTCTCCTTCGCCAGGGCTACTCCCCCAAGTACCAACGCCACCAAACTCAACACTGCTAGACCAACTAGCCACTTCTTCATGTGCTACGCACCTCCTTTAAGTTGTCAATATAGCGTAAAGTTTTGCACCAAGTCAAACGCCTCAAAGTCAGGGAAAAATTAGTACGCTTTACCTGCACCGCCGTAATAAGTTGAGCTAGCCAGTACTCTCCCTGACCACCCTACTTAACTTTCATAGCAACAATCACTCCATATTTCCTCCTTTGCCGAAGTTTCCCGCTTTCTAGGCCCATTACCAGTATACTGTTATTGATTTTATTATAATTACTATTTACCAGCACCTCGTCGCCAAAATTGTCTTAGGCAAAACCCGCTCGACCGTTGTAAAGGATGAAAAGGGGGAAACAGGTACGGTACGGGCGTTACCCGTGCGTACGTTTATGTTGCTGAGAAAAATGAGATGCTCGGTGTCTCATCATAACAACTGCAATATACGATTTTTTTCTTCGGGTGTCAAGGGAGGATGGAAAGGGAACATACAATAATGACACCTGTCCTTTCCTCTGTGGACAAAGTAACGCCCCCCCTTCCCCTTATTTCCTCTATAGAAGGCCATTCACTGGTTACTCTTAAGAACGAATACACGGAGGAGGAGGTCGCAATGCGACGGATAACGAAACGCGGAGTGATTATACTACTGATTTCTGTCTTGCTTTCGATGTTTTTGGGAGTAATCTCATTTGGAGAATGCACCAACTGCGATAAAAATAACACGAATAGCAATTTTACTGGGACAGTAGGAGTTGAATTTGCGTTCACTCCAATCTCCGCTGTTTCTTACGACATAATCTCGGATATCTCTGCCTCATTTACTATAGAGGGGTTCTCTATTGGCATGCAGACCTCTTTCGACCTCTCCGGGTTCCAATCATTGGAAGTCAACTGTTCCATCGATTTAGGAGCGTTTAATATAGGGGAAGATATACTTTTCGATCCGTATTTCGGTTGGAACGATTTTTCGGTGACTGGACAGATCGTCGGCGTAGAACTGGGGCTCGACTTGATCCTAGCGAATATCGGAACAGTCCAAACCCCGAGTTATAGCATGGGAGCAGTCCTCTCATTGAAAAGTGGGGTGATCGATGGGTTCTCCATAACCGCCCTCACTGGATTTGGAGCAACGGATCTTATAAACACCCTCAACGGGGTGGAAGCACCATTTTCCCACAAGCTCCTCTATCTCTACCATCACCTGTACTCGCTCTACAACTCTACAAATAACCTAAAAGTAACTATTGTTCCTGGATTTTACTTCGAACAGGAGTTTGTACGCCTTGAGGTAAACACGTGCGGTCTGCTTGCCAGCAGCAACACATGGCTCGATACTTCAGGGTTTAGCAAAGAGATCTTGGAATTCGGGTATCAGTTTAAAGAGCCACAGCTGGCCTTCCTCACTGCACTCACTATTGATGATTCATTCTCCTTAAGCGGGCTCGACTTCATCCTCGATATACAGATCGATCCTGTTCGGTTCACCTCCAAAACCAGCTTTGCTCCTCCTTCGTCTCCGTTATCAATCCCTGTGGTCTTCGATTCCCAAGGGTTCGCGATCTCGTTTGATTTCTACGGAGTTACAGTCACCTCTGAAACTGATTTTGATTACAGTTTCATGTTCTCTCAAGAGCTTATAGGCATTGAAACAACCGTTGATCCCGTTACTTTCACTAGCTTGACAAAGTTTGATACAACGGGTTTCGCTGGAGAATGGTTGGTAGCCAAAGTCAAATTCTCCGGGGTGACGCTATCAACCGAAGTGAATTTCGACTTCACCGGGATAACAAAAGCAAGTTTCGGATTCTCTCTTACTTTCTAGCGATGAATGATAAAGACCTAACTCTCCTCGATCTCCTAAAACGAGCTGCAGAGAATGATGAAACAGCGCGAGCAGAGTTGTTAAAAAGAGGAAGGGCATGGGTGGATGAGGTGATAACGACTGAATTCGCCAACAGTGGGTTTACCCATGATGAGCTCTTCCACTCAGGATATCTTGGACTTCTGAGCGCGGTATACAATTCCGATCTCTCCCGCGGTAAGAACTTCTCCGAATACGTAAAGAATATTGTGCGTGGAGAGATCCGCCAGTACATCCGTGAGCGCGTGCGCAGAAACCGCTTTCCCCGGTTTCTCTCTGATCTGAACCGTCAGGTAGAAACAGTGGAAGCAAAGCTCTTAAAGGAGAAGGGACGCCTCCCTACCTTGAGCGAGCTCGCCGATGCAGTAAACATTACGGAAGAGGGACTCACAGAGATATTCAAAGCACGTGAAGCAATAAACTATGTATCCCTATCCGAAGAGCGACGGCGCACTGATCCTAGTCCAAGCGTTGACTTATCTAAAATCAGGAGCAAACGTCCTGAGCCATTTCCCATTCAATACCGCCTCCGCATTGCATCAGCGTTGGAGCGCCTTTCCCACATTCAAGAAGTATTAACAAAAAACCTTTTCCCTCCGTCACAATCATAAACCATCGCTTTACATGTCTAAGATCGTTGGATCTATGGCATAATAAAGGCGATGGTCATTGACAAGTGAACCGAGACAGCGAAAAGGCAAACCCTTCGTGAGGAGGGGACGCAAAACCACGGATCTCTCATTTCATAAGAGACAGCCGGGTTGCCGAACGTGCGGTTCCCTCTTTATATCCCACAAATTCTGATCTAAAGATTGCAGCGGTTTTCGCTGCAATGCAATACATCCTCTGATAAGCACCTATAAAAGGCAAACCGTCCGAAAGGGCGGGACGCAAAGCTACGGACCTTCTAGGCAGCGCTCTTTACGAGCACTGCGAAAAGGGCAAACCGGGAGCGATCCCGGGACGCAAAGCCACGGGTCTCACTGAGACAGCCGGGCTGCCGCAGCCTGCCTAATGGTGGCCGAGCCGCTAGGTGCTCGAATAACAAACCATTAGGAGGTGCTTACGATGAGGATGAATAAACTGTTGGTAGGTCTGTTGGTGCTGGGTTTGGCAGTGGCGTCGCTTGGAATCGCTGGTTTTGCGAATTCTCGCATGCTTCCCCCTACCCGGATCCCGTCCGCGTCGGTTAAAGACAACGTTAGCTGGACTGTCCAGGGATTTGTAGAGCTCAAGATCGCGGAAAGCGCATTCGACTTCGGGACGATCGCCGCTGGTGTGGATACAGTTACCAAGGAAAACGCGAACACGCTCTACGTCTACAGCAACACTAGCTGGGCGCTTACCGTTTCCCTCGCTGGTAACGGAAGTGACCACCTGAAAGTCAATCTCTCCACGTATAAAGGGGAGAACAACGCTAAGATCGGCGTGGATTACACCTTGTTCGATCTGCGGGCAATGGATCCTGGTAGCTACACCGCAATCGTTACTTATACTGTCACTGCCAAGTAGGCGAATCTATCGGCGCAACGGGGCCGGCGCTGAAATGCGCCGGCCCTGCAGGCCTCGTTCAGTTCTCGGTTCACTGACTACCCTTGTCTCACTTGACAAAAACTATTTTTGGTATATAATGAACTTGCAACAATTTGATACAGGAGGTATAATAGGAGAAGCAACCAGTTAGAATATAGGCTTCAGCCTCAATTCAAGAAGCACCGAAGGGCAACCCACCCGAAAGTGTGGGGCGCAAAGCTACGGCCTGTCGGTATGAACGAAAGGGCAAACCGGGAGCGATCCCGGGGCGCAAAGCCGCGAGTCTCTAGCAAGACTGTCGGGCTGCCGTGGCGTACCTAATGGTGGCAGAGCTGCTAGGTGCTCAAATAAAAACCATTAGGAGGTGCTTTTGATGAAGAGGCTATTTTTACTGTTAACGTTGGTAGCGGGGATAACGGTGATCGGTGTAGGAGCATTGGGAGACACGGCAATTGACAGCGGAGCGGCTCCTTTGTCGGCCAGCCTCTCTCCAATTGTAACTTGGCATGTAAATAGTTGGATTATCCTTTACATACCGAGTTCGGATATGGCTGTCGACCTTGGAACGATCGACGGTAACTTATATGATCCAACGAGTGATAGCTGGACGCCTCTTACTTCATCGGATAAGAACGCGTACGTGTTCGCCAACACTAATTACACTTTAACCCTGCATGCCGCGAGTACTGGAACAGAAACTGCTGATCTGTCGCGCTTTCAAGTGAAAGGCGGCGATTTAGGAGCCTTCACCTCCCTCTCAACTGACCAAACGATGAAGACCGGAGGTGCTGGCGTGACGCATATCTCTGATATTCAATACCGGTATGTGCCAAGCTTCGATGATGCTCCTGGTGATTACGCGGTTACTGTGACGTATACTCTAACTGCACCGTAACAACCGCGATCATTTATGAGTTAAATCAAGCGGGATAACCATTAGGTTGTCCCGCTTTTTTTCTTGCATATACTGTTCTTCCTATTGTAGACTGTTAGAAAACACCGAGGAGGGATGAATGCGCAGGTTATACCATGTAAGTATTTCTGCAATATTCATTGTCCTTTTGCTCTCAACATCTCTCAATGCTCTTCAAATTTCCCAAATTGAATTTGACTTACATCTTACACCAGGCAGCTCATCGCGCTACTCGTTTAAGGTCATAAACAACGAGCCAAGAAGTCAGGAAATAACAGTCTATCTGAGCGATTGGATACGCACTCCTCAAGGGGAAACGGACTTTCTTCCCCTCGACGGTGCGCGGTGGCTTCTGCTGCGGGAATTCCACGCGGGTGAGAAGTTCGAGATCATTTACCGCATTGACCCCCCGTTCGCCGGGGTCACTGTATCCGGCAGCTACGCCACGGCAAGTCCAACCAGTCGAGGAGAAATAATCGGCCCTACCCACCTTTCCTCTCCAGAGATAACATCACCTCCTTCAGCAGTTACCGCACCGGTGAGCATAACCCGTTCCATTGAATCTTCACCTGATTCTCCCGGTTCACTACGTGTTCGACTGCTCATCGAAGTGCTTCGTGACTTCACCGGATTACGAATCGACGAGGTGTTCTCTTCTCACGTGACGGTAGTGTCGATCGATCCAGCTGGTGGGATTTTTAACACCGTATCACGCTCGAACGGCGATTGGATCACCGTTTCTCCTCAAAAATTCACCATCGGGGAAGGGAAAACTCAGGAGATCACCTTCACCGTAGCCGTTCCTGCCAGCGGGGTGGCTGGAACCTATTGGGGGGCAATTTTGGTACAAGGCTCCCCACAAAAAACAGAACGGGAGGGAACGACCGTACTGGCGGTGGAGAGGTTTGGGGTGAAAGTCTATGTAACGATCAATGGCACAGAGGTTAAGTCCGGTCGTATAACGAGCGTCCGTAAAACTGCACTTGCTCCACTCACCTTCACTGTAACATTTGAAAACACCGGTAACGTACAGCTCAAACCCAAAGGCTCGATAACCATCATATCGCAGCAGGGGAAAATAATGCGAACGCTTCCGATCGATGAATTCCCAGTCCTTCCCGGAGCGGTACAAGTAATCACGATAAAAGATCCTTCGTCTTCCCCCCTTCCGCCTGGTATCTACCGTGCATTGGTGACACTCGATTACGGTGGGGAGAACCTCGCTGGGGGAACGCGTGATTTCCGCGTAAAGTAACCGTGATCACCCCCCGGTGCGACAAAAGTCCATTGCCCATTTTTTCCTGGTCCTTTCCCGACCCTTCCCATCAGGGTACTGTGTAAAGCATGAAGGCGGGGAAAGTCGGGTGTGGGGTTGCGCTTATTGTAAGCGGATTTTTGCTTGTAGTGAGCTATCTTGCTTTTGCAGGCGGAGTAGAAATAAGCGTCCTTTCAGAAGCGAAAACCATCGGCCCAGGAGAGTTCGTCACCCACGTTTTCTCCGTTGCTAATCAAGAAACTTCGGCAGACACCTTCACCATCACTTACACCGTGCCGAAGGGATGGGGGATCCTTGGCGCTCCTACAACATTAAACCTGAATCCAGGGGAAGAAGGAACTATTTTCCTCACTATCACCATCCCTCCCAGTGCCGCTGCCGGCGATTATGAGATAAGTGTGTCCGCCGTCTCCCAAAGCAATCCTTCAATCAAGGCCAGTGCGACCGCTTCTGTGAAGGTCAAACCGGTAAACAAAGTGGAGATCATTCCACCGGAAGGGGGAAGTGTTCCTCCGGGAGGCAAAATATCCTACACGTTTACAGTGGTCAATAGAGGGAACGCACAAGACACGTTCCAGATCACAGCGAGTTCGGCACAAGGTTTTCCGCTGCACCTTTCTCAAGAAAAGTTGAGCCTGTCGCCACAAGAAAAAGCTACCATCACTGTAGAATTGGAGATCCCCACAGATGCGTCACCTGGCCGCGATCCATTGACAGTCTCGGCCGTATCCACTATTTACCACGGAGTGGAAGATCAGGTTGTCTGGTTCACCACTATCCTTCCTCCGCCGCCACAGGCAGTGGGAGGAACGCTCCTCGATGTCTTGTCGGCACGGGTACGCTTTTCGATAGATCAAGATCTGTTCACCAACGAGTTGGACAGCGATTTCTACTTTTCACTGGCTGGTAGCGTATACGATGGATATTTCTCTTCCACCTTACACCTCTCTCCGATATTTGGACCGGATTCGACCGGGGTAAGCTCGTTCTCCATTAAATACCGCAAAACCCCGGCTACTTACGCAATAGGAGATATTTCCCAACGCCTCACTGATCTCTGCAGTATCTACTGCCGAGGGGGCAAAATTGCAATTGAAACCGATAATTACGACCTATACTTGATAGGTGGCGGTACGGACGACGAGACAAAGTTCGGGGGCAAGGTGTCCTTAGGCCCGCAGAAAGCCAATGTGGGGATTAGTTACATGGACCTGCGTAGTTCAACAAATCGTGCTGCAGTATGGAGTTTGTCAGCCGCGGCTGAACCTTTGGACGATTGGTCTTTACGCACAGAAGGGGCACTGGGAATCGACGGTGCACTCACCAGCCGCGCGTTCTACTTTAACACAAAGATCGATACAGCTGCGTACTTCCTGAGTGGTAAAGTATTCTCAGTAGGAACGTATTTCCCGGGGAACCTTTCTGATCAAGCGGGGTTATCTATATCACAGCGCTTACGAATGGATAAGTTTTCCCTCGGAGCATCATTTACTCACACATGGGATAATGTAGTAGGAGACCCTCTTATCGACACAACGATAACCGATGAGTTAGGATTAAACATAAAAGCGACACTGCTTGATAAAGGACCGGTTATCACCTCGACATGTGAATTCTCCTGGAGCAGGAACCCCGATCAAACGGTCAAAGATGAGTTAGACCGCCTCATCTCCGCTAGTTTTGAAAACTCCTCCGGGGTTCTCCCTTACTCATTTTCCGCTAAACTACACGATCAAATCGACAACGTAGCTGATACCTCATATCGTACTCTGACGTTCGAGGAAGGAATCGGAATTTCTACAGATGCATTTGAAGTCTACCTAGATCTAACCCAAGAAAGGGCGATCGATCTCTCAACCGGAACGACATTATCCACCTTGGATGACATATCCCTTAAGCTCAACGTGAATGGTTCTCCACACTCAGTCTGGTTGTCCCTTTCAAACTCGAGCGATGATTTCTCATTGAGCCTACGAGGCAGAATTCAACTCCTGGATAACTTAAAATTAAATCTAAGTGGCACGATAACTTGGGACAGGAGTGATACCACCACGCCGACTTTCAGTTGGAAATCGACGTTCAACTGGAATTTCGACTTCCCAGTACCGTTCTTGGTTACTAAAGGTCGAATCGAGGGGCGTGTATTCGTCGACACAGATGAAAACGGAAAATACAACAAAGGTGATCATCCTGTAGCAGGAGCGGTTGTTACCACTCAATCCACTCAGGTTTCCACTGACGCAAGCGGCTACTTCCGCTTCCCACCGGCAGATCCGGGCAAGTACGAATTAAAAGTGAGTCATTTGCCGTCAAACGCTGCACTGAACAAGCCCATTCCTCAGGTGAATCTGACCGCCGGTAATACCGTGTGGGTCGATGTGCCTCTCACTCCAGTCGCGCATCTGGAAGGAATCTTGTTCAACGACGAAAACAAAAACGGTGTTCCTGATCCGGGAGAAGGCGGATTCGCTCAGGTGAGAATCGTTCTTTCCGGCCCGCAAGGAACCGAAGACACTTATACCGATCTCACTGGAAAGTTCGAGTTCACCGACCTTGTACCAGGCAAGTACAGCGTAACGGTCGATAAAACCACCCTGCCGGAGAGATTCGCGTTCACGACGGACAAAGAAGTCTCTATCGACATCAGCGCTACCTCCACCCCTCAGGTGAAGATTGGTGGTTACATCAAACCGAAACAGGTGGTGATTACCTTCCAACCTCCAACCGCTGACTTCACCTATTCACCCGAGGCTCCGCATGCTGGTCAGAAAGTGACATTCGATGCTTCTGACTCGTTCGATTTTGACGGAAAAGTCGTCGCTTACTCTTGGGATTTCAATGGGGACGGCAAGCCCGATGCTTCTGGGGTCAAAGTCACGCATACATTCCCCAAAGCAGGGAGTTACGACGTCACGCTGACCGTCACTGACAACGACGGAAATACCGATTCTCTAACTGATACAGTCGTCGTAAAGTGACACCATATGGAAAATGGAGCGCTCGTATCTACTCGTGGTTGATCGATCCTCTCCTGCGGACGTTACGGGCTAAAATCACCGCGATATCCGTTGAGGAAGGAATTACCACTGCATTGGACATCGCTTGTGCCACTGGGGCACAATGTCGTAGTCTCCAGCAAGCCGGGATCAGAGCGACTGGCGTTGACATATCCGAGGCGATGATTGCTACCGCAATGCAACATAGCCCACCGCAGGTGCGCTATGTCGTAGGTTCTGCGCTCGACCTCCCATTCCCAACAGGGGCATTCGCCGGCGTTATTCTCAGTTTATGTCTACACGAACACCCATTCCCTGAACAGGAAAAGATGATAAAAGAAGCATTGCGTGTTACCAGCCCGAGTGGGGTGTTGATCCTTGCCGAGTACTTTCCGCCTGACAAACCCACTCTTACCTGGGCTCTGATCAATCTGATCGAACGCCTCGCCGGGAAAGAACATTTCCGCAACTTCCGCAAATTCGTGCGCGCCGGCGGGATTAACAGACTCCTCCGGTTCATCCCGCAACCGACACGTCGAATCCTAATATTCGGAGGAGCGGTCACGGTGATTATAGCGAAAAAGCCCGTAGATACTTGACAATTCCCTTATTGTCGTTAACATCACCTTCAGCTAACCTTGATCTTGCACCGGTAGAAGGGAGAGCGGGTGTCCGAGCACAAGGGTAAGGCGGTCCATTACCAAAAATACCTGCTGGTGGCGATTATTTTTGCCCTGGGGGCGGCTCTCGCCGCTGACCGGATCTTCTTCCGTTCACCATGGGTTGAACTCCAAGACCGTCGGGAGATGATGGATACCTGGGTCACGGTAAGTGTATACGCTCAGGATACAAAAGCAGCCAAACAAGCGATAGATTCAGCGTTTTCCCGGATGGAGAAGGTAGTGCACGCTACTTCCATCTTCGACCCCACAGCTGAGGCATACCAGTTGAACAAAAACGGAGAGATCATTAATCCGTCCGACGACTTATGGAACGTGGTATCAGCTGCCAAGAAATATTACCCGATTACTGATGGAGCGTTCGATATCACGGTCGAGCCGCTCCTCGAGCTGTGGAAGAATCCGGACGCAAATGGGAAGCATCTATGGGAGGTTGACCCGGCCACGCGAGACGCTCGGCTGAGTGAGACTCTAAAGCTCATCGGTGCCAATCGTATCACTCTCATACAGGGACCGCCACGGAAAATAACCCTCGCTCCCGGGATGAAGATCACCCTGGGTGGTATCGCTAAAGGGTACGCAGTGGATAAAGGATTGGAAGTCCTCCGCGCTGCTGGAATAAAGCACGCGATGATCAATGCCGGTGGGGATATCGGTGTCTACGGGGGGAAGCCAGGAGGAGCCCCGTGGGAGATTGCATTGCGCAATCCGAAACGAACCGATGACATGCTCGCTCGATTTGTGCTTCGTGATGGGGCAATCGCCACATCGGGAAATTACGAACGTTACTTCGATCCTAGCGCAAAGGTGGGGCATATTATAAACCCTCACACCGGGTACTCCGCTCGGCTATCGTCGAGTGCTACTGTAATTGCTCCCACCTGCATGGAAGCGGACGTCCTCGCCACTGCAACGTTTGTCCTCGGTCCCAAGGATGGTATTGCCCTCATCAATTCTCTTCCGGAAGCGGAGGCCCTCATCATCGGTTACAACAACCCCCAGGAGCTTCACCGCTCCCAGGGATTAGAAAAATACATAGAAGCGAAGGATAAGTTATGAACGATATCTTCGAACTCCTCGGACTACGGCGGCACGCTGGGGTGCATCCCCCGTACCGTAAAGTTACCGCCGATCGCCCAATTGAAAAGGCAAAACTACCGGAGATTGTGACGATCCCGCTGCAGCAACATATCGGTGCCCCAGCAAAGGCACTGGTTAAGCGGGGAGATGAAGTGAAGGTTGGCCAACCAATCGGCGAAGCAGGTGGTTTTGTATCCGCCCCGGTGCACGCAACTGTCTCCGGAACGGTGAAAAATATCATTTCGGTCGCAAGCCCAGTGACTGGGAAACCGGTCCCCGGCGTGATCATCGAATCCGACGGGAAAGACGAATGGGTGGGGCTTTCTCCTGCAGATCCCGATTCCCTCTCGAAGGAAGAAATTATTACCCGAATAAAGACCGCGGGGATTGTTGGACTCGGTGGTGCGACATTCCCCACCCATGTCAAGCTATCACCACCTCCGGAGAAACCGATACATGTTGTGATCGTGAATGGGGCGGAGTGCGAACCGTACATCACCGCCGATGACCGACTGATGCAGGAACACCCCGACAGGATTCTAAGTGGTTTGAAAATCGTGATGCGGGTCCTTGGAGCTAAGCAGGCATATGTGGCAATCGAGGAAAACAAACCGAAAGCGATTGCCAGAATGCGCGAGGCTCTCTCCACCGTTGAGCTTCCTGGTACGGTCAAAGTGCGCCCTGTACCGGTCAAGTATCCGATGGGGGCGGAGAAGACCTTGATCAAAACGATACTCGGAGCGGAGGTCCCGGAAGGAGGACTTCCAATGGACGTGGGTGCGTTGGTACAGAACGTTGCTACATTAGCAGCGGTGCACGATGCCGTTGTTCAAGGAAAACCCCTTGTGGAACGCGTCATCACCGTGACTGGCTTTGTTTCTTCACCGAAGAACCTCCTCACCAGGTTCGGAACCCCGGCAGCAGCGCTGATCGAGCAGTGTGGAGGAGCACCTGCGGATGCGGACGAATTGATCTTCGGCGGACCGATGATGGGAATCGGCCAACCAATGTATGACACCCCGGTGATCAAAGGGACAAATTGTGTGCTAGTAAAGCGAAGCGAAGTACGAGAAGAACGCGACTGCGTGCGGTGCGGCCGGTGCGTGGACAGTTGCCCGATGGGACTGATGCCGCTCCAATTTGCTAACATCGTGAAGCACAAGAAATTCGATGAGTTATCCGACTACCACATCCTCGACTGTGTGGAGTGCGGCTCGTGCGCTTACAATTGCCCAGCTAACATCCCGATAGTTTCCTATATTAAAATTGGCAAAGCGGAATTACGCAAGGCGGGGGTGAAATGATGGAAAACGCAAAACTCACAATATCGCCTGCACCGCATCTGCACGGCCCAGCGTCGATAGCCCGTGATATGTACCTGGTTATCCTCGCGCTTCTTTTCCCCACAGCTGGTGCGGTCTACTTTTTCGGTGCGTATGTGATTCTGATGCTCGTCACCGCAATTGCCACCGCCCTGCTTACCGAATACGTAGCTAAATGGATGCGCCGACGTCCGTTTCGAATGGACGGAAGTGCGATCGTAACTGCGATTTTGTTCGTACTGGTGATGCCCCCACGTACACCGCTTTGGATCGTGATCGTAGGAACTGTCTTCTGCATTCGGATCGCTAAAGAGGTATTCGGTGGACTAGGCCACAACATCTTTAACCCGGCACTGGCTGGGCGGGCGTTCGCCACTGTCTCGTTCGCTGGTGCCCTCACCAATTGGATCGCACCGGTCCACTCGTTCTTCGCGGATGGAGTAACTACTGCTACCCCGCTGAGCGAGAGTTTCACCACTAATCTGTCCCGGTGGGCGATGTACAAGGCCCTTTTCATTGGAAACGTCGCGGGCAGCGCGGGTGAAACATCGGCGATGCTCATACTGATCGGTGGGATAATTCTGATCGCGTTTGGCCTAATCAGATGGCAGGTTCCCGTGTTTTACATCGGCACGGTGGCTCTGCTCAGTTGGATCATCGGAGAGGATCCATTGTACCAAATCCTCGCTGGTGGGCTCTTCCTTGGGGCATTCTTCATGGCCACTGACTACGTTACCACCCCAATAACCACACGGGGGAAGATCCTATTCGCTGTCGGAGCCGGAATCCTCGTCACCGTCATCCGCAGATGGGGAACGATGCCTGAAGGGGTATGCTATTCTATCCTGCTGATGAATGCCGTAACTCCGCTTATCGACCGACATATTCGTCCCCGCCCATTCGGGTTGGTGAAACAGAAGAAGGGAGGGGCGTCATGAAACATAAAGGCGATCTGTATCCAGTTTTGTTCCTTACGTTTGTCGTTCTTGTCTCGGTTGTCGCTCTTACCCTCACCAACTCGATCACCCGTGACAAGATCGCCCTCGCCAAGAAAAAGGCAGTGGCAGAGATGTTGTCCACACTCTTCCCAGATATGGACTCGTTCAAATACGATAAGTCGACGGAGATGTACACAATCCTCTCCCACGGCACAATCATCGGGCATGCGTTCACCGCGCAAGGACACGGATACGGTGGAGCAATCGATATTTTGATTGGCCTGCGGCCGGACAATCATACTTTACAGGGGATCAGGATAATATCGCAGCAAGAGACGCCGGGACTGGGGGCGAAGATCGTGGAACCATCGTTCCTCGATCAATTCAAAGGCATATCCACTGACCAGATTGCTCTGGCTCGTAACGGTGGAAAGATCGACGCAATAACCGGAGCGACTATCAGCTCCAGTGCAGTGGTTGAAGGGGTGAGAAAGGCAATCGAACAGAAGCTCGGAAACCAAGAGAAGGGGAAAGACCAATGAGTTCATTTGGAAAGAACTTCACGAAAGGGATTATCCGTTCAAACCCAACTTTTATTCTCATGCTCGGGCTCTGCCCGACACTCGCGGTGAGTACCTCGCTTGATAACGCGGTAGGCATGACAGCGGCGTTCGTATTTGTACTTGTGGCGTCGAACATTATCGTATCACTTATCAGAAACTACGTTCCAGATCGAGTGAGAATTCCGGTGTTTATCGTGATTATCGCTACGCTGGTAAGCATCGTCGACCTGATGATGCAAGGGTTCATGCCCGCTTTGAGTAAATCCCTTGGAATTTACATTCCACTTATTGTGGTGAACTGCATCATCCTCGGGCGGGCGGAAGCGTTCGCCCGTAAAAACGGGGTTCTCGATTCGATCGCCGATGCGCTTGGAATCGGGCTCGGATTTGGACTGGCGATACTTTTGATCTCGTTCATTCGCGAACTTCTCGGCACCGGATCGCTCGAGATCTTCGGGGTCCGCTTATTCTCAATCCCGGGCCTCAACGAGAACCCAGCGGCGGTCTTTCTGTTCCCGATGGGAGCGTTCCTCGTCATTGGGATACTTCTCGCGCTATTCCGCCAGATGGGGGTGAGCAAGTATGAGTAAGCTCATTGCGATATTTTTCGGGATGGCCCTGGTAAACAACATGGTGCTCGTCAAGTTCCTCGGGCTATGTCCGTTCTTCGGAGTCTCAAAAAAGACAAAAAGCGCTGCCAGCATGGGAATTGCCGTTATTCTAGTGATGCTGGTCGCGTCCGCGGTTACCTGGCCGATTTACTACTACCTCCTCGTTCCCTACGGGGTGGAAGTAATGAAGACCGTTATATTCATATTGGTGATCGCATCGTTGGTGCAAATCATTGAGATGGCGATAAAACGCACGAATCTGACGCTCTACAATGCGCTGGGGATATATCTTCCTCTCATAACCACCAACTGCGCTGTATTGGGGATCACGTTCATCAATGTCGATCAGGCATACAGCTTCTGGCAGTCACTTGTGGCAGCGCTGGGAGCAGGATCAGGTTTCCTGCTTGTTCTGCTCATCATGTCTGGTATCAGGGAACGGTTGGAGTATGCAGATACCCCCAAGGCGTTCCGCGGTTCTCCCATCGCGTTTGTCACCGCGATGCTACTTGGATTGGCGTTTCTCGCGTTTAAGGGGATGATCTGATGCAAAGCGCGATACCAGTAGTCCTTCTCACTGTCGTCGGTTTGGCCATGGGGCTCGCCATATTTCTCGCCAATCGTCTGTTGCCCAAGGAGGACAAGTCACTCGAGGAGACGGCACGGATCAGGGAGTTTCTTCCCGGTGCAGACTGTGGTGCGTGCGGCTATCCGGGCTGCTTTGCCTACGCTCAAGCAGTAGCGAAGGATAAAGAGATATTCGTGAAGAATCCATGTCCGACCCTGTCCCAGGACAAGGAGGGAATGAAGCGCCTGGAGGAGTACTTGGGGCTGAAAGCCGAGACAAAGGTAGGAAAGAAGGCGGTCGTTCACTGCACCGGCAGTTCCGAGATCATCGCTGACTACCACGGCGCGCCGACGTGTGCGGCAGCGGTGCAAGTTGCCTCCGGATATAAAGAATGCCCTTACGCTTGCGTTGGATTCGGTGATTGCGCTGCAGTGTGCCCGACCGGAGCGATCGCAGTTAATCCAAATCGTGGAGTGGCCTCAGTAGATTGGACAAAGTGTATCGGGTGTGGGCTGTGCGTCGCCGCCTGCCCCCAGGGTTTGATCGAACTCGTCCCCGCGAATGTTCCCCAGTACCTCGGATGTAATTACCAATCGTTGCGTGATATCCCGAGCAGGAAGCGTTGTCCGGACGGGTGCATCCACTGTCATATCTGCGAGAAGGTCTCTCCGGAGGGAGCGGTGACGTGGGACGAGAAGAAGGATCTCCCTGTCTTCCACGCAACCCCGGTTCCTATCGCAATTGAGAAGTGCCCACGCAAGATCATCAAGAAGACGATCGCATTCGCAGAGTCGGAGGAAAAAGAAGAGACAAAGATTGAAGCGGCTTAGCCTGTGAAGTACCGGGTCGCTGGGCAGTGGGAACAGACGGAGAACCGCTCGCAGTCGATGCACTTCGACCCGCACGGGGCAATATCTCCTTTCTCCAGCGGAAGGCGAAGCGAGTACTCGCTCGGATGAGCTGGATGGTCGGTTTGATATACAGCAGCACGGCGCAGACCGAGAGTGAGCAAAGGCTCTTCGGCAACGAGCTTGATCCACCATTCCCGCTCAGGCGGAAAATAGAACACTCCAACAAGCATCTCCCCGAACGCAGCGATGAAGTGGACGTACGGACAATCCTTGTATTGCTCGGCGATCCGGGCCGCGACGCTTCCTCCCGGCGCTTCCCCGATCAGAAGATAGGCCCTCATATAACCTCGACAAAGTTCCGTTTTCCCACCTGAATCAGGTGCGGCGGAGAGAAGGGGAGGTCGGAATTAATTGTTGTTACCTTGTTACCGTCAATTTTTACTCCCCCTTGGGAGATCACCCGTTTCGCTTCACCCCGGCTGTTGACGATCCCGGTTGCGGCGATGAGATCGACGATCCAGATCGTCCCGTCTTCCTTGACAAGTCCACGGTCTATCCGCACCTGCGGGACCTCGCTCGGGCGCTCGTGACGGACATGGATCCGGTCGAATTCGTCCCGCGCTGCGTCGGCCGCATCCGCTCCGTGGTACATGCGCACGATCTCCCACGCGAGCAGCCGCTTGGCATCGCGTGGGGGTAGGTCGGAGAACTCAGATTCGGGGACATCGGTGAGATAGAAGAAGTAGGTACGGATAAGCTCATCTGGGATCGCCATCAGTTTCCCGAACATCTCTTCCGGCGGTTCACTGATCCCGACGTAGTTCCCCACCGACTGGCTCATCGCCCGCGTTCCATCTGTCCCGATGAGAAGCGGCACCGTCAGGACCACCTGCGGCTCCTGTCCGTATTCACGCTGGATCTCGCGGCCGACGAGGAGGTTGAACAGCTGATCGGCCCCGCCGAGCTCAACGTCAGCGTGGATCGCCACCGAGTCGTACGCCTGCGCCAACGGGTAGAGGAACTCAAGGATGCTTATCGGGCGGTTTTCGGCGAACCGCTTGGCGAAGTCGTCCCGCTCGAGCATACGGGCAACGGTGTATTTGGAGGTCAGGGTGATGACATCGGCGAACGTGAGTTTGCCGAGCCACTCGGAGTTATAACGGACCTCGGTGCGATCGGGATCGAGGATCTTGAACGCCTGCTCCTTGTAAGTCGCCATGTTGCGAGCGATCTCCTCTTCGCTCATCAACGCACGGGTAGAGGCGCGACCGGACGGATCACCGATCCTGCGGGTGAAATCCCCGACCACGAGGACTCCGATGTGTCCGAGATCCTGGAACTGGCGCATCTTGCGCAGTGGCACCGAGTGCCCCAAAGTGAGATGAGGGGCAGAGGGATCGATCCCGAGCTTCACCCGAAGAGGAGTTCCCGTCTCATCAGATCGACGGAGCTTCTCCACAAGCTCATCACGCGGAATCAGATTTTCCGCGCCTGCGGCGAGTTCGTCAACGATCTTTTCGTAGTCCATCGTCCTTTCCTTTACGTACGCACCACCGATACGATACGATCGTCCTCATCGAGCTGGATCAGCCGCACTCCGCGGGCGTAGCGCCCATAGGTGTTGATATCGCCAGCGAGAATGCGGATCACCTTCTGCTCGGTGGTGATGATGATCTCGTCCTGGTCGGAGACGATCCCTATCGAGACGAGCGGTCCGGAGTCGCGGTCGAGCTTGATTCCAAGGACCCCTTTGCCGCCGCGGCCTTGCAGCGGAAAATCGACGAGCGATACGCGCTTTCCGTAGCCGCGCTCCGTCACCATTAGCAGTTTTTTATCCATGGTGATGTCCCGTTCGATAGGAGCCATCCCGATAACCCGATCTCCCTCCTCCAGCCGGATTCCGATGACTCCGCGCGACGGTCGCTTGGTCAAGCGCACCTCTTC
>CAZZJU010000016.1:0-22419 GCA_964654805.1 uncultured Thermotogae bacterium
TGGCGGTGACGATCGTCTCCTTCGGCCCGCTCCAGTCGTAAGGATCGTTCAATAACGCCTCGGTCACGTCCATGGTAACGAAGTTGTCGGTGAGTTCGGGCTGCCCCTTGATCCCGAGGAAGTCGAGCTTCTTTTCCTTCGCCATCTCGCGCACCGCGATGTAGCTTCTGATCTGGAGCTTGAGCTTCTCCGGGGTGAGCTGCTTCCCGTCGTAGCGGATCTTTCTCACCTTCTCCGTGAGCCAGGAAAACGCGTGCTCCACCTCGTCGACTGGAGCCTCGCTAGCACGGCGGACGATCTCGTACTGGTCGATGTGCTCGACGTCGATCCCGAACATGCTCATCCATTGGTCAGTATTGGAGACAGCGGTGTACATTCCCATCGGCCGGCCGCCGAACAGGCCGTACGTCTCCCCCCGCAGCCGAGCGACGGTAGAACCGGCACGAATGAACGCCATTACCCGGCGCAGAACGTTCTCGTCTCCGATATCACCGGATATGCGGCCATGTAGCGCCCCGATCTGATCGAGTGCGCCGGCGGAGGCGAGCATTCCGACCATCCCGGGATATCGTGGGTTAATGTTGGAAAAGAGGAGAAACGGTCCAGGAGCGAATCGAGAGGCGATCGCTGCCAGGTGGGGAAAACTCCACACCGCGAAGTTGAAGATCGTGAGTTCGCAGCCCTCGTTCGCCAACCGCTGTGCCTCGTTTTTCGCCAGTTCCGCGGTCCACACGATTTCCCGGGCCACTATCGGTTCTACCTCACCAGTCGCTTCCAGCGCCACGGCAAGCCTCACCTGGAACTCCAGGTTTAGCTCCTCCAATTCTTTGTGGACTGATTCCCGTCCATCGGAAAAGGTTATAATCCCCACCTTGCGCTTATCCATGTTCAGCTCGTCCTCCTTTCATGAACAATACTTTAATGCTCCTTGCAGATCGCCTCTATCTCCGCCTCTGCGATCTCAACGTGTTTGATGGCAACCCGACGGTGAGTATAGGTGATATGCAAAGTACCGTCGTGTCCCTGGATGACCGCTGGATAGCTGTATTCCCCCGGTCCTTCTTCCAAGGTGACTGACCACGGCCAGTTCGCTCCATCATCGGGCGAGAAAGCAACCACCAGTGGACTACGCTCCCCCCACCGGTTGAACCCAACCGGCATTTGAGCCGGCCAACGCTCGTCGATGGCCGGCGGAGCAGCGGACAGACCGACCGGGTTGTGCACTAGTGCCAGAAGACCGGAACGGAGCCGCACCACGTCAATCCCGCTGTTGTTGTTGGGAAGTGGTGTTGGTCCCGGAATGCTCCACGTCTCGCCGAGATCGCGGGACTCGCTCCGATAGATGTATCCTTCTTGGCTACGCATGTAGGCGAGAAGCGTTCCATCTCCCAGCTGCACCACTGCCGGTTGGATTAGGTGCGCCTTGGCAGCGCGGCCGAGGTCGCCGATGATCTCCCAGCTATCTCCGTTGTCCGTAGAGCGGAGGAATGTGGCACTCCAGCTGCTTTCCCACTCGACCGGGAGGATCCACACCTCATCACTGTGGAACGGCTTGTTCCTTCCCAGAAGGCCCTTGGTCTCCACAAGGAGCTCAAGGTCGGTCCAGCTTTTGCCGCCGTCGAGGCTCCGCTTGAAGAAGAGGTAGGTGTCGCCGCTGCACCACCTACCATAGTTGACCCCAACGATGAGCCACACCTCACCAGAGCGCGGGCCGAGAAACACTCGGGGGTTAGCCGGAGCACGACGCGGGACGTCCACCCACACAGCGGGAGTTCCCCACTGTTTTTTACGTGAATCGAATCTTGCTCCCAGCACCACCGAATCTGGGGACCCTTCCCGCATCCCGGCGTAGCAACAGGCAAGGAGATCACCGTTTTCCAGTTCGCACACGCTCGAGGCATGCATGCTCGGGAACTGCGGTGATGGCTCGATGCAGAATCGGTGTTCCATCATCCCTTTGATCCTGATCCAGCCAAAGTGAACCCCCTGATAATCTGCCGGCGCAGCAACAGAAAGACCAGAAGGGACGGCAACGATGCCATAAACGCTCCAGCAAGGATCAGTCCGTAATCGATCTCGAACGCCCCCTGCAGCAATTTTAGCCCCACCGGCATCGTCACCATCGCTGATTTCCGCAAACAGATCATCGACCAGAAGAACTCGTTCCACGCGAAGTTGAACATGTACACACCAAACGCGGCAAATACCGGCTTGGAAACCGGGATGATTATCCGCGTGAGCACCCCAAAGCTTGAACATCCATCTATTCGGGCAGCGTCCTCAAGGTCCTTGGGAATATTGATGAAAAACTGCCTGAGCAGGAACACCCCGATCGGCATTGCGATCATTGGGAGGGCTACTCCCTGATAAGTGTTTAGAAAACCAAACTTGGTCATCGTGAAAAAGAGCGGGATCACGTTTACCTGCCAGGGAAGAAGCATAAACACGAGAAGAATCATGAACAGCGTGTCCCTACCCCGCCAGTGGAGTCGAGCGAAGGAAAATGCAGCCAGGGTGGAGACGATAAGTGATCCAAACGTTACCGACAAAGCAACGATAAAGCTGTTCATGAGCCAGCGCAGAAACGGCCACTGCGCAAATAACCGTTGTATGTTCTCCAACGTGAAGTGCGAAGGAATCCACGAAGGAGGGATGCTCAAGATCTCTGGCCGTGGTTTGAACGCAGTATCTGCCATCCATAATATCGGGATAATCCATAAAAATGCAATCCCATACATGATTATGTAGGGTAGAACCCGTTTAACTATATGCCATACCTTCATTGTAACTCCGACTTAAGCCCAAGCAGTCTCACTCCGAGCAGTGTTAGGAAGAGGATCATTAGGAGAAGCACGACACCGGCAGCAGCCGCTTTTCCTACCTGGAAATAATCGAATCCAACTCGGTAAAGGTACAGCGCCAGCACCTCCGTCGATCTGCCCGGCCCGCCATCTGTCATCAGTAAGACCTGCCCAAATGTACGGAAGGCGGAGATGATCGTCAGTACAAGAGCGAATAGGAGCGAAGGCTTAATCAGAGGGAGAATAATGTGGACGAATTGGTGCCGCGGCTTCGCTCCGTCAATCGCCGCGGATTCGAATAGCTCCTTTGGGATCTCCTCCAGTCCCGCCTGGAGCACCACCATTCGATAACCCGCCAACCACCAGGCGGTGGCGAACGCAATGGCGGGAAGCGCCCACGCGGTGCTAGTAAGGAACACCGGCGCAGATGGTACAATGGAGCTTAATGTGTGCTGTACCAAACCGAAATCGCGGTCGAGCAGCCATTTCCAAACGATGGCCACAATGGACACGGTGAGAAGATACGGGAAGAAAAGTACCGCCTGAACCGCAGTCGTTCCTCTGCGGGATCTTCCCCATCCCCACACCATGAGCGCGAAGATGAACCCGAATCCGATTATGAGTGGGATTGTCATCGCAGCGAACTTGAACGTATTTCCGAACGCGTTCCAAAATCTAGGTTCGTGGAACAATTCCGCGTAGTTCGCCAGCCCGACAAACTTCGAGCCGTGTATCGGGTTCCAGTCGAATAAGCTGATGTAGATCCCATAGCCCACTGGCCACGCAAGGAATACTGCCCACAAGCTGACGAACGGAATTACATACAGTACTCCCTCAAGCCATCGGTGTCGATATAAAAACTCTCCTATCTTTTTTCTGCTCATAGTCAGAAAAAGGGCGGGAGCCATTATGCCCCCGCCCGTTGGCTTTTATCCTCCCTGAAGGATCTTGTTGCACTCCGCTTCCGCGTTATTCAGCGCTTCCTGCGGTGAGATCTTGCCGTTCACCGCGAGCTCGATCTGGGCCTGAATTGCGTGCTCAAGTTCTGACCCCTTGGGGTTGTTGATCGGGAAGTGGACCAACCCCTTCTGGGCCATCTCGTTCAACCACTTACCCGACTTGGTCCAGTAATCGGATGCGAGGAGCTCAGGGTTCTTTGCCTCGGGCTTGTACGCGGTGATGTGCCCACCGTACATAGTCCAGATGTGAGAATGCTCTGAAATGTACTTGATGACTTCAGCCGCTGCCATGTACACCTCTTTAGGCGTCCCCTTCGGCTGAACCGGGATTACAATTTGGTGACTGTTACCCCAGGTGTACGGAGTCCCGAAGAAATTCGGCATTGGGGCGTAGCCCCAATCTACTCCGCTGCTCTTCGCCGTTCCGTAGTACCAGTTTCCGGCAACGAGCATTCCGAGCTCACCCGCGGCAAACTGGTCATACCCGTTGCTTCCCGGCTTGTTCCAACCGAAGTTATGGAAAATATCAACAAGGAACTGTAGCGCGAGAAGTCCTTTCGGATTGTTGAAGGTGGCGTGTGTATAATCCTTATCGAATAGTTGTCCGCCCATCTGCCAGAAGAAGACGTACCAGATACGGCGGAGTTTACGCGGAGCATAGTCCTCCGCTGGATGGAACGCGTAGTATCCAGCGTCCTTGATCTTTTCACAGGCACTAATGAAATCGCCCAATGTCTGCGGAGGATTGTTCGGATCCAGCCCCGCCTTTTTGAAGATATCCTTGTTGTACCAGAGGCCCCACCCATGGGTGTCAAGCGGAATCAGGTAGTGATGTCCGTTTAGCTCGCCGGCCTTCCAGTTAGCGGATACGTAATCATCCGGATTGAACCCCGCCATTTGAAGGATGTTCCCTACTGGAGAATCATCGAGCGGGGTGAGGTAGTCCGCCATTTCCACGAGTTTATTAGTGTGACAGATTCCGATCTGCGGTGGGTTACCGGCGATCACCGAAAGACGAAGTTGGGCATAGTAGTCGGTCCAACCACCCTGGGTAAGCTCCACCTGGATATCGGTATGGGTGGCATTGAACTGGTTGATGATCTGTTCCATAGCCTTGGCATCGGCTTCATGGAACAGCGTATTGAACGTAATTTTGATCGGACCCGCTGCTAACGCCTCCAACCCTAATACAAACAGTAATCCAACTAGCAGCAATCCAAGTTTCCACGCCTTATGCATAATTATTGATGCACCTCCCTTTCCTTTTTCAGTTCCGATTGCCCAAAAACTATCTCGCCCTATTTACCACCTCCTTTCCCGGTCAGCTGCTCTATCCGCCCTTTTAGAGCCGCAAGTTGTGTATTAAGGGCAGCATTCTCCCCTGTTGACACAGGAAGAAGCGGAGGTAGAGGAAAACCAACATCCCACCCCATGTGTGTTAACACTCGTTTGATGGTGGGAACGTGACCGCGGCGCATAACACGGCACAACTCGATTATCAGCATCTGGAGTTTTCTCCCCCGCTCGTGATCACCCTGTTTCGCCGCCAGGTAGAGAGCCACGTAAAGCTCTGGAAATATGTTTGCACAGCTGGAAACAAGCCCGCTCCCTCCCATAGTGAGCAACGGAAGGTCCATCTCATCCTTGCCGATCAGAAGGCAAACCTCATCGGCCAATTCGAGGTACTCCTCCCATGCCTCCCAATCTCCCCGGCTGACTTTAGCACCGACAATATTCGGCGCTTGTGCCCGCAAAGCAACGAGCAACTTCCCGCTAAGGGGATTTCCTGTGGTGGAAGGGATATCGTAAAGGAAAAGTGGAAGGTCTCCAATCGCGGAAGCGATCTCCAAGTAATGGGCGCGTAGGGCTTCCTCGCCAAACCGGTACCGACAGGGAGGAGCGACCGCTACTGCGGCCGCTCCAATCTTCTCAGCATGTCGGGAGAGCACGCAGGCAACATCGGTGCGGTCGTGGCCGGTGTGTACAATAATTGGGATGCGATCCGCCGATATGTCCAGCACCACCTCAGCGAGTTCCTCACGTTCCGATACGGAAAGAAGAGTCCCTTCACCAGTAGTTCCCAGTATGTACAGACCAGTGACTTTTGCCCCGGTGAATTTTGCGATAAGCCTCTCCAACACGTCCCGTTTCGGTGCGTGCTTCTCAACATCCCATGGAGTGACCATCGCCACCCATACACCACTAAAGCTTGCTATATTCATGTTGATCCCCGCACTGTAAGCGTCACCGGCACCCGAACCTCCCTAAATGCTCCTTTCTGCCCGCTTTCGAACCGGGAAAGGAGAATCCTCATCGCAATCCTTCCGATCTCATAAGGATTCTGTGTGATCGCGGTAAGTGGCGGTTGAAAGAGCTCCCCCAGATCGAGGTCATCAAAACTTATCACCGCTACATCATGAGGGATGCTGACTCCATGCTGAGCAAGGGTCTTGAGCACCCCCACTGTCATCAGGTTATTCGTGCTAAAAATCGCAGTTGGGGGTTCGACAAGGGAGAGAAATCTCTCCGTTATCCGCTGTCCTCCCTCAACCCGGTACCCCCCGTAGGCGGTGAGTTCACTGACCACCGGAATGTCCGCCTCCTCGAGCGCCTTACGGTAACCAGCCAATCTTTCCTCGGTGGTCGTTGCCCCTCTTATCCCAAGCACCACCCCAATCCGCCGGTGTCCCCGCTCAATTAAGTGCTTCGTCGCGCGGTATGCACCATCGATGTTGTCGGAGAGGACGGCATCGGCTTCAACCCCTTTGGCCCGGCGGTCAATGAACACGAATGGCGTCCTCCACCGCGGGAGTTCCTGAACCGCAGGGCTCGATCCGTCACCAACCGGAGAGATAAGGAGCCCGTCCATCTGCCGGCGTCGTAAAAGCCGTACGTAGCGGTTCTCCTTTTGAGACGATTCGTCGCTGTTGCACACAATGAGCGAATAGCCAGACTCGATCGCTACATCTTCCGCTCCGCGCACGAGCGTAGCGAAAAATGGGTTCGTAATATCCGATACCACAGCTCCGATTGCGTGGGTACGGCGCGTGCGCAACGACTGAGCCACAGCGTTGGGATGATAATCGAGAGCCGCCATCGTGCGGCGCACCCGCGCCGCTGTCTCCGGCGCTACCGGGCGGGTCCCGTTGATCACATGGGAGACGGTCGCTACTGAAACTCCCGCCTCTCTTGCCACATCTCTGATCGTGGCCATCTGCCCTCCATAGTAATCGTTTACCGTAAACGTTTTACACCATACACCCATATCCTCAATTTGTCAAGTCGCAGAAGAAAGGCAGCCCTGAGAAACTACGTTGCAGTAAAGGGAGATGCGCGGTAGGATAGATGAAAACGCCGCACAAGGAATCAGTGCTGACGAAAGAAGGTGCAGGCAATGCAAATCACATTCTGCGGTGCAGCGGAGACGGTGACCGGATCGTGCCATTTGATAGAAACAGACGGCCTTAAAATCCTGCTCGATTGTGGTCTGTTCCAAGGGCATCATGAAGTTGAGGACCGAAACTGGGCCGAGTTCCCGTTCGATCCTACATCGATCGATTATGTCGTCCTTTCTCACTCCCACCTAGACCATGTAGGCAGGATTCCCCTGCTCGTCAAAGACGGGTTCCAAGGTGAAGTCATTACTACCCCGCCCAACGCGGCGATCGCCAAAGTAATTTTGATGGACTCCGCTCACCTGCAGGAGGAAGAGGCCGCGTACCACGCGCGCAAGGCACGGCGACGCGGCGAGGAGGCACGCCCCCCGCTCTATGACGTGGGTGACGCACTCGATGCCCTGGAAGTCTTCCGCCATCGTGTCCCATACGAAAAGCCGTTCGTTTTAAAAAACGGGGTGGAAGTGGTCTTCCATGACGCCGGGCACATCCTCGGTTCGGCCACGATCGAGCTGCGCGCAGAAGGGAAAACTATCATCTTCAGCGGGGATTTGGGAAATCGACACCGACCGATCGTGCGCGATCCAGCCGATCCACCGCACGCCGATGCTGTCCTCATCGAATCTACCTACGGAAACAGGCGCCACCGCCCGCTTGATGAATCGGTACAAGAACTGAAAGATGCAATTCATACCGTTATCAACCGCGGGGGGAACCTGCTCATACCTTCGTTTGCGCTCGAGCGCACCCAAGAGGTGCTCTACGAACTGTTCCTCATGTGGAAAAATGACGAACTCCCGAACTGCAAGATATTCCTCGACAGCCCGCTCGCCATCGCCACCACACGCATCTTCTCCAAGTTCCCCGGCTACTTCGATAAAGAGGGGAAAGAAGTATTTTCCCGTACGCCGAATCCGTTCAATTTCCCGCCGCTTCATTACACCCAGACATCGGAGGAATCGAAGCGGATCAATAATCTGCCGGAGGGGAATATCATCATCGCCGGAAGCGGAATGTGTACTGGCGGGCGGATAGTGCACCATCTGCGTCATAACCTGTGGCGGGAGGAGGCCGGAGTGATCTTCGTCGGCTACCAAGCGCGGGGAACCCTTGGTCGCCAGATCATCGAAGGGGCAAAACAGGTACATATTCTGGGCGAGCCGACGGCGGTGCGGGCGCAAATCTGGACCGTGAACGGGTTCTCCGCCCACGCTGATCAGCCAATCCTGCTCGACTGGCTGCGAAAAACGGATGCCGACCGCATCTTCCTCGTCCACGGCGAAGAAGAAACTCTCATTGACTTCCAGGCAGCGATAAAGGATAAGCTCGGTAAGAAGGCCGAGATCGCCAAGTGGCAACAGACAGTGGAGGTGTAATCACACTCGATGGATCTCATCAAAGTAAAACTCGCCGTTATCCTCAGCTGAACCTGTAGTTACGCGTTCTACTTATTCATCTAGATAACGAAAGGCTCTACCGCCGGCGGTGGCCCAAACACCATATTAAGTAACTGCCGTCCACTCAATGGTAGTGCTATTGAAGCACCGTAGGTGACAATCAGCGCATGGACCTCACAGCCGGTTATGCCATCGGCTATCGATGGTATGAATCCAACTAACCAAAATTACTAAATTCCGCTTTAATTCGCGCTTCGCAAGTTCCCCCTTCGCTCCCAAGCATAAGTTGTGTCTCCTCTCTTATTTTGCCGATGCATTTCGAGTAGAATGAGCAGTAACGGAAACACAAAAGTAAAGGAGCCTCCCGATGATGAGAAGAACCCCTCTGTACGAACTGACTCGTGCTCTGGCAGACGTCGCGACGGGACGGCGGCCGGCTGAGCTTGTCATCCGCAACGGGAAATGGGTAAATGTCTGTTCCGGAGAGATAATCGATCATACCGATATCGCCGTCTTCGGAGGACGGATCGCATACTGTGGTCCCGATGCTGGTTACACGATCAGCGATAACACGGAAGTGATTGATGCCCATGGTCGGTATCTCATCCCCGGATTTTTGGATGCCCACATGCACGTGGAAAGCTCGATGCTCACCGTATCGCAGTTTGCGCGCGCCGTTCTTCCACACGGGACGACGGGTGCGTTTATCGACCCACACGAGATCGCGAACGTCCTCGGCCTTGCCGGAGTGAAGTTAATGGCTGATGAAGCCCGCACCGTTCCCATGGCCATATATGTACAGGTCCCTTCTTGCGTCCCCGCCGCTCCTGATTTCGAGACCACCGGAGGAAAGATAGGACCGGCAGAGGTGAAGGAAGCTCTCACGTGGCCGAATGTCATCGGCCTCGGTGAAGTGATGAACTACCCTGGGGTCGCAGCAGGGGACGAGAACCTGCACGCTGAGATCGCCGCCACGCTGCGGGCGGGCAAGATTGTGGGAGGGCACTATGCCTCCCCGGATCTCGGATCGATGTTCAGCGCCTACGCAGCGTCCGGCCCAAGCGATTGTCACGAAGGGAGAAGGATCGATGATGTGATCGCCCGGGTGCGCCAGGGAATGGTGGCCCTGCTGCGCCAGGGTTCGGCATGGCACGATTTGGAAGCTCAACTTCCAGCAGTCACCGAACGTAAAATCGATCCCCGCCATATCGCGCTGTGCACCGACGACCGTCACCCCGGCACGCTCCTGTCCGAAGGACATATGGATGACGTCGTGCGGTTGGCGATAGCAAACGGTATTCCTCCGGTAACCGCGATTCAGATGGCAACGATAAACACCGCTGAACACTTCAAGGTTTCCCAGGACGTCGGCTGCATCGCCCCTGGGCGATACGCTGACATCATCATCACTTCTGATATAGAGAAGCTCCCGATCGAACTCGTGTTCGCTGCCGGCGCAATGGTTGCCGAAAACGGAACCTTACATGTGAAGACGGCTCCGTTCCCCTATCCGGCGGAAGCGCGGGATAGTGTCCACCTTGCCCATCGGCTTACCGCGGATGACTTCACGATTCCAGTTCCGATCGAGCAAGGAGAGGCCACCGTACGGACAATCGAGGTCGTGGAAAATCAGGTAGTGACAAACGAACGGTTAGTAAAATTATCAGTGAAGGGAGGAAAGATCGTCCTCGATCGTGCTCAAGACGTCGCATTTCTTGCGGTAGTAGAACGCCATCACGCCAGCGGACGTATAGGTCAGGGGTTGGTAAGCGGATTTGGCCTGGAAGAGGGATGTGCGATGGCTAGTACTGTATCCCACGATTCTCACAACCTTCTCATCACGGGGACTGACACCTCCGCCATGGCCCGGGCGGGAAATCGTGTAGCGGAGATGAACGGTGGCGTCTGTCTCGTCCGTGGCGATGTAGTGATAGCCGAGATCCCGCTTCCGATCGCAGGGTTGATGTCGCCAGAACCGGTAGAAACAGTTGCTGCGCAGACGGAAGAATTCCACCGTGCCCTTGCGGAGTGCGGCTGTACTCTAAATAACGCATTCATGACATTCTCACTCCTCGCTCTCTCCGTCCTCCCAGAGCTGCGGTTGACCGACAAAGGACTGGTGAACGTCTCGGCCCAAAAGTTTGTCCCTCTCTTTGAAGACTGATCTGCGATCATTCGCCTACCTTCGGTAACACTTTCAACGAGGAACTTCGCCCACTTCACTTTTCCCCAAAAGTGTGTTATACTTAGCCCGGAGACTGAGGGAACGAAGAACATCGAGAGTTAAAGAAAAATATAGCGTTGATGATGAATCGGGGGCCCCTCGGGCTGCCCGATTCTGTCTGGATGATAACCTGCAGGGGCTTCAGGAGGAAATGAGAAGATGAAGGAGAATAAGGCGACTATAAACCTGAAAGGAAACCTGAGCACGGTCCCGGAACGCGATCATGAAGAGGCGGAGCACAGATCGCGTTCGGATAACCCTATTCGTACCTATTTTGGCGAGATCAGCCGCGTGCCGCTCCTCACGCGTGAGGACGAAGTGCGGCTTGCGAAAAGGATCGAGGCCGGGGACAAGCGTGCCAAAGAGGAGCTCGCTGAGGCGAACCTCCGCCTTGTAGTATCTATCGCCAAAAAGTACCGAGGGTGCGGGCTTCCGTTCCTCGACCTGATTCAGGAAGGGAATCTCGGTTTGATGAAGGCGATTGAGAAGTTCGATTACACCAAGGGATACAAGTTCTCCACTTATGCCACCTGGTGGATTCGCCAGGCGATCCTGCGCGCGATCACCAACCGTTCACGTACGATCCGCGTTCCCACCCACATCAACGAGCTGATCCGGAAGATTTATCAGGTCGAACGCAGCCACCTCAAGGAGTACGGTGAGGTTCCGACTCCGGAAGAGCTCGCTGAGGAGCTCGACACGACTGTAGAAAATATCATCAAAGCAAAGAAGACCGCCCAGAGCATGACTTCGCTCGACATGCCGATTGGATACGATGATGATGGATCCGTACTCGGCGACTTCATAGCTGATCGGACTGCTGAATCACCGGAGCGGGAGACGTTTGAGCACCTGCTTGTGCAAGAGCTGGAAAAGGCGCTCGACGAACGTCTTACTGAGCGGGAAAAAAGGATTCTCGAGCTTCGCTACGGGCTCAACGACTATCAGCCGCGCACCCTTGATGAGGTCGGGCTCGAGTTCGGGATCAGCCGCGAGAGGGTCCGCCAGATCCAAAAAGAGGCGCTCGCCAAGCTGCAGGATTCCGATCTGAGAAAGCGCCTAGAGTGGTTCAAGCTGCTGTCAGAAGAGGCGTAGTTAACCGCTACCGCTGTCTACCGGGGATTCAACTTTCGCCGGTTCTTCGTAACCGCATCCTTTGTTGGTACAGCGGAGCTTGTCTCCCTTTTCTACGAGCACTCCTTCTCCGCACGCCGGGCAGATCTTGACCGGACGTTCGGAGACAGCGAACCGACACTTCGGATAATTGCTGCAGCTGTAAAACGTACGGCGCAGCCTGGTGGAGTACTTTTCCACCAGGACACCCTCCCCACAAACCGGACACGTAACCCCGGTAGAGACCGGTGCTGTCTTTCCACACTCCGGGTTTGTGCACTTGTAGTAGCGGCCGTACCTGCCGCTCCTCAGCGTCATCGGCGAACCACAATGAGGACAAGTAATCGTCTGCTCGGTGTTGGCGGCGTACTCTGCGAGCGCGTCTCGCACGATCAGTTTGCCGTCGATGTACTTGTACGGAAGGTCCGGCGGAAGGTTAACTGTGTTGCGACACTCCGGGTAGTTGGAACAGCCGAGGAAGTACGAACCTTTCCAGTAGCGAAGCTCCATCGGAGCCCCACACTTATCGCAGTTAAGATCACTCATCACCCGGAACGGAAGTTTCCCTCCGTTTCCAAGGATCGATTCGAGCGCGTGTAGCCGCGCGGAAAAAGGTTCATAAAACTCCCTGAGCGCATCGATCCGGGTCAGCTCCCCCTCCTCGATGCGGTCGAGGTCCTCTTCCATATGAGCGGTGAATTTTGGCTCCACTGTCTCCTCGAAGTACCGTTTCAGGAAATCGACGACCACTTGTCCAAGCAGGGTCGGACGCAGGCTTCCCTTCTCCTTCACTGCATACCCTCTCTCCTGGATCACCGAGATGATCGTGGCGTAGGTGCTCGGACGGCCGACTCCTTCCTTCTCCAATAGATTGACGAGTCCGGCCTCGGAGTAACGCCGCGGCGGCTCCGTGAACTTTTGGCGCTTGTTGACAGCGGAAAGTTTTAGAACCTCCCCTTTCCGCAGCCCGGCTGGAATTTCGGGCTCTTCTTTTTTATTCGGCTCCGGAAACAGCTTCAGGAACCCGTCGAACATCAGGGTGCTTCCTGCTGCCTCCAAAGTGTAGGGACCGGCGGAGAGAACGACCTTGCGTGTCCGGTACACAGCCGGTGCCATCTGCGTTGCCAGAAACCTATTGTAAATCAGCGTGTACAGCTTGCGTTGGTCAGGAGTGAGGTAAGGGGCCACCGCATCTGGGGTCCGTGCCGGATCGGTGGGCCGGATCGCCTCGTGCGCATCCTGAGATCGCTTCTTGTTCCGATAATGACGCGGTTTATCCGACAGGTAGTTCTCACCAAAGCCATGGGCGATTACACGCCGTGCTTCTGCAATCGCTTCGTCAGACATGCGTACCGAATCGGTACGCATGTAAGTGATTAGCCCTGTCGTTCCCTCAGGCAGGGAGACCCCCTCGTATAGTTCTTGCGCCACGCGCATCGTCCGCTTGGGGGAGAAGCCGAGGACGGACGAAGCCGCCTGTTGCATCGAACTCGTGATGAACGGCGGCGGTGGCTGGCGCAGGCGTTCCTTCTCGGTGAGTTCCTCCACCACTATGCGTGCCGCACGCAGCGCGTCTTCCACCTCCCGCGCTTCGTCCGCATTGCGAGCGACAAACTTCTTGCCGTCTTTCTTAGTCAGAGACGCGGCAAACACGCCGCCGTCGGTGAGCTCAGCGTCGATCTCCCAGTACTCCTTGGGGACGAAATTTGCGATCTCCGCCTCACGGTCACACAGGAACCGCAGCGCTACCGATTGCACCCGGCCCGCCGACAGCCCCTCGTACTTGCTCCCGGCGATGACCCGGGACAGAAGCGGGCTTACCTGATACCCAACCAAGCGGTCGAGGATCCGCCTTGCCCGTTGTGCTTCGACTTTGTTCAAGTCGATCTGGGACGGATGTTCAAGTGCATCCAGGATGACTCGCTTGGTGATTTCGTTGAACACCGGTCGCGAGAACGCGGATTCGTCCTTGACCACGCGCTTCAATATCGTGTACAAGTCGTAGGCAATCGCCTCCCCCTCGCGGTCGTGGTCGGTGGCGAGATAGACCGCCTGCGCCCCTTTAGCCGCCTCGCGCAGGAGCTTTACCTGTTTCGTGCGTTTGGTCTCAAACTTGGGGGTGAAATCATGTTCAATATCAACCCCGAGATCGTTCTTCGGCAGGTCGCGCACGTGTCCCTGCGAGGAAAGGACGAGGTAGTCCTTCCCCAAAAACGCCCCGATCGTGCGCGCCTTGGTCGGCGATTCAACGATGATCAGCTTCTTCAATCCTTCAACCCCCTTCATCGGATCGGCTCATTATACAAGCCGTCTCCGCGAAGTCTAATCACATCTTTTACAAATCGAGCGGACAATTGGTAGAATATTCCAAAAAGGAGAACTTATGCGCTATGTCGTTGTAGAGGGACTTCCTGCCTTAGGAAAGAGCGAGACCTTGGAACTTCTCGCCCGGTTCTACCCTGATAGAATCATCGTCCTCCCTGAGCTTGTAAAGGACGTAGCGCTGAATGAGGGAATTGATATTTTTGCCCAGAGACAGAGACTAACTGAGGCCTTGATCTCTGCCATTCCCCGCCGCCAGGCGGAGATCGAGGATGTTATTGGATCAGGGAAACTCTGCCTTGAGGAATCGCACCTGGGGGTCCATCTCGCCTACGCGCGAGCGCTGGGAGATAACAGTTTCGTGAAAGCCTACAAAAAAATTGAGAGGTCGCTTCTCCGTCCGGACCTGTACCTCCGGTTCGCTGCGCCCATCTCCGTGTCCGTCGCTCGGCAGCAGGGACGAAATACCTCCCGGTTTTTCGTGCCCGGGGAGATTCTAGAGCGGATGATGCGTTATCTAAACGAGTGGCACCTCTCACGGCGCACGAAGATAGTCTCGCTTAATGCCGATCGACCGGTGGCTGTCTTCCTCAAGGACGTGGAGGAAGCGCTCGGACTGCACTATGTCTCGGGCAACACCCAGATCGATGAAGTTCTGCCAGTTATCTTCCTCCTCGGCCGTCCGGCGAGCGGAAAGAGCGAATTCATCGATTTTATGAGCAAGACTCCGCTGCCAGAACGCACAGCACGCTATCACATCGGCGAGCTACGGGTGATCGATGATTTTCCCATGTTGTGGGAGAAATTTATCGAAGACGATATCTGGGTCCGCCTCGGACGGAATAGGCTTTATTCCCGCCCAGCGGACGGTAACTACATGGTCACCGATCCGGGGATATGGCCGTTTCTCACAGAAAAGCTCAATTCACAAGCGAACAAGGAACTCGAGAATCTCGCTCCCGGAGAGACACTCCTGATCGAGTTCTCCCGCGGTGACGCCCACGGCTATCGTGAGTCTTTGATCCGCTTTTCCCCAGCAGTCCTTAGCCGTGCGGCGATTCTGTATCTTGATGTCTCGTTTGCTGAATCTATCAGACGCAACCGTGCCCGGTATGAGGAAGCGTACCGCGATTCGATCCTAACCCACTCCGTCCCGCGGGAGGAGATGGAAACGACATACCGAACGGACGATTGGAAGAAGACCGCCCCCGCTCCGTACGGAAAGATTAAGTTATCCGACATCGAAATCCCCTATGTCACGATGAAAAACGAGCCTGAACTGACAGATCCACAGCACCTCGACGCACGTTACCACTCAGCGCTTGACCGCCTATGGGATGAATTTACTTTCTTGTAACTACAAAAGTCTTACCATCTCTTCATCCGTCTTCCTTCGATGAAGTTATCACGGAGGAAGCGATTATACGAGTCTCGATTATCATACAGATTGCTAATCGCTACGCCGTTATAATGCAAATTGGCGTGAACCAGTAACCCATTGCCCAAGTAAAGACCAACATGCCGAGGGAAAAAGACAAGATCTCCATATCGCAATTTTTGTAACTCGCTCACTTTGTCACCAAATTTTCGTTGTTGATCAACGTCCCGCGGTATCTGGAGCTCACAATAATGAAAGAGGCGCTGCACATAACCAGAGCAATCAAAACCGAACGGCGAAACCCCACCCCATAGATAAGGCACCCCAATAAAACGCCTTGCTAGCCATCCAATCCGCTGTAATGTTTCTCCATCTGTGGGTTTACAGAATCTCTTGCTTACTCTAGCTACCACCCCGTCAGGCAGTGTAAATACGAGATTGTTCCCCTCCTCCTGTGCATGGAAACGGGTATCAAACACGAATCTTGTGATGAGCGCGCCCGTGGAAAAATCTCTGACCGGGGCAAAGATGCTTTTCACTTTCCATTCTCGGCCGTACTCAACGGGCGGTTCGGAAAGGTGTTGTTTTGCGATCCAGCCCCGATAATTATCCGGCGTTTCTATCTCCACCCAATCTGAACCTGCTTTACTACAGATCTTGCAATGAGTATTGTACAGCGCCTGTGACACCCTCTCTGACCGAAAACATGGTTTAGCCCGAATATCAACAATATTTTTATTGATTATCACCGGGTACCACCGGCCGGTGTCTCCCCTGCCTTAAGAAAAGGCGGGATTGTCTCTCCGCGAACCAGATCAGTCCAATCCTCACGCGACCTGACAACGTACCATTCACCCCCACGTACCATTACCTCCGGTGGTCGCACGCGACTATTATAATTCGACGCCATGGAAAAACCATATGCTCCGACGTCCATGACTGCAACTAAATTGCCTGCTTGCAGCGGCGGGAGTGCTCTCTCTTGCGCGAAATAATCCGCTGTTTCGCAGACTGGACCAACTACATCTGCTACTACTCTATTATCATTGATTTTACATACTGGCAAAATTTCGTGGTAGGCGCCATACAAACTCGGTCTGATTAGATCATTCATCCCTGCATCAACAATTATAAAGTCCTTTCGTGTGGATCTGCGGGTTTTAACATATAAAACCCGGGTGATCAACGCTCCTGCCTGACCAACTAAAGCACGACCGGGCTCAAAAATCACCTCGATTCCCATTCTACTATGTATATCGTTCAGCAACGGCAATAATGCTGCGGCAAATTCAGTTATACCGGGCATCTTATCACTCGGTTTGTAACTTATCCCTAAACCGCCGCCTAAGTCCAAGTAACGGGGATGAATCCCTCTGATCGCTAATTCTTGCAATACCTTGTTCAACTTTGTTACTGCAGCGACGAATGGATCTAGGCTAGAGATTTGAGAACCGAGATGCGTATGCACCCCGAGAATTTGTATGCTCTCCATTTTGGATGCTTTGGAATAAGCTTCTAGTGCTTCTTCTATTTCTAAACCGAATTTAGTCCTTGCTAATCCAGTAGCAATGTAACGGTGAGTGTGGGGGTCAACATCAAGATTAATACGAAATGCGATACGCGCTTGTGTCTCTAGCTTTCTTGCAATCTCGCCTACCAATTCAAGCTCTGGAAATGACTCCACAATGAGCATTAATATTCCCTTGCGCAAAGCCACGGCGATTTCATCAGCTCGTTTGCCTGTCCCAGAAAAGACAGTCTTCTCTGCAGAAATTCCTGCATTTAATGTACGGCGCAGCTCTCCTTCAGACACAACCTCCGCTCCTGCTCCATGTACGGCAAGTGTACGCAAGAGAGCTAAATTGCTGTTCGCTTTCACTGCAAAGCAAATGAGATGCGGAAGTTCTCTGAATCTCCATTTGAACATCTGGAGGTGTTCGACAAGAGATGAGTAGCTGTAAAGATAAAACGGCGTGTCTACGCCCTCGGCTATTTCCTGTATCCTTACACCCTCACAGTAAAGCTGGTTATCTCTATAGTAAAAGGCTCTCATAATTTATAAGTCTTAAACGGCATCCCTACAACTTGTTCATTTAGCTCTTCGATCCCCAAACCAGGTCTATCTCCTGGTACCATACAACCATTTTCGAATATCGCCCCTCCACGTTTAATCAGTTTTTCACGGAAAGACGACCCCATATCCAGATCACCGAATCGAATATTGGAAAGACCACAGGCTAAGTTCACTGCTGCTGCTAACCCGAGATCGGTCTCCACCATTCCACCTACCTGACACTCCATTCCCGCTGCATCAGCTAGGAATGCAATTTGTTGGGCCTTCCAAAACCCGCCACTTTTCATTATCTTGATATTTATATAGTCAACTGCTTCTTCTTTGATAACCCTGAGAACATCTATGGGTTGATGAATACTTTCATCAGCCATCACTGGAATTGGTTGTGCCTTCCGGACAAGGGCCAATCCTTCAATATCAGCCGCCGCTACTGGCTGCTCTACAAGTTCCACGTTATACCGGGCTATCTGCATTAAAGCACGGATAGCTTCTTGACGGTCCCATCCTTGATTAGCATCAATACGCAACCGGGTCTGGTCCCCTACGGCTGCACGTACAGCCTTTACCCGCTCAACATCTTCTTCAACAGTTGTGCCAAGTTTCAGCTTAAGCACTCTATAGCCAGCTTCTACAAGCCGGATAGCTTCACGAGCCATCTTCTCTGGAGAGCAAATACTTATTGTAAAGTTCGTTTCCATTCGGTCGCGGGCTCCACCGAACAATTGCCATAAGGGAACTTCCCAAGCCTGTCCGAGCAAATCGTAAAGTGCTATATCAACTGCTGCCTTGGCGGCTGTATTCCTCACTACTAACGCATCCATAATCCCTGTAATTCTGTCCATCCGTCGTGGATCTTCACCGATAAGCCGCGGGGCAATGATATCCAGCACGGCGATCACTGATTCTTGTGTTTCGCCTAAGATTGTCGCCTGAGGAGCAGCTTCGCCCCAACCAATATGTCCTTGATCGTCCTCCACCCGGACAAGCACACCTGCATAAGTAGAGATTGTGTCAATAGCGATAACGAACGGTTCCTTAAGTTCAAGGGTGAAGGGGTGAATATCTACACTCACTATTCTCAATCTATTGCCTCCTTACCGTGTCTACCCTGTTAGTCCTCTTCTTACCGATTATCGGCAGGAATTCGCACTGTCGGCTTGACACTCCCGAAATATTGTGTTATGGTTAAGTGGTTAAATTGTATAGTCCAATGGAGCGCAAAGCAAACACGTACCGAACGATACAACTCAGC
Source organism: uncultured Thermotogae bacterium (assembly GCA_964654805.1). Taxonomy (GTDB): domain Bacteria; phylum Bipolaricaulota; class Bipolaricaulia; order UBA7950; family UBA9294; genus S016-54. The sequence goes on from CAZZJU010000016.1 coordinate 18,916, forward strand.
AAGAGCAGTCCATTGCCGGTTTATTACCAGCTCAAGGAAGCTCTACGCAAGCAGATCGAAAGCGGAGAACTAAATCCGCATGAACGTCTTCCTTCAGAGCGGGAGCTAGAGGAATCCTACGACATAAGCCGGATGACCGCCCGACGGGCTCTTTCGGAATTAGAAGCCGAGGGTTACATCTATCGTCGTCAGGGCAAAGGATCATTCGTGGCCGAACCTAAGATACGGCAAGGTCTGCTGCGACTGACAAGCTTCACCGAGGATATGCGGCAACGGGGGCTATCTCCTGGTGCACGCGTATTAGGCATCGAAGTAATTTCAGCGGATGTGGAACTAACGCGACGGTTTCAAGCAGAACCGGACGAACGATTTGTTAAGATTCAACGTATCCGGTTGGCCGATAAAGAGCCGATGGCCTTAGAAACTGCTTTTTTGCGATACAAATTTTGCCCGGGTATTGAGAAATTGAATTTCACTGACCGCTCAATCTATGAAACACTCCGTGAACGCTACAACATTTATCTTGGGTATGCCGATCAGACGATTGAGGTCAAGCTCGCAGACGAATACGAAGCAGAGCTATTAAAAGTTAAACAAGGCACTCCGATGTGGCTGATGGAACGAACGACCTATTTAGAAGACAATGTTACTCCATTTGAGTACGTGTATTCTATTTACAGAGGGGATCGATACAAGTTATACGTCAGGTTGGAAAGGCGAGCGAGGTGAAAAAGTGCACAAAAGTTTAATCGGATTTCTGGCTTTAATGTTCATTTTGGAGGTGGGAATGCCGCTCCACGCACAAGGCAGTCCGGATAACAACATTGCAATGCTAGTCCAAAAAATGAGTCTTGAGGAAAAAGTAGGACAGCTTCTGATGGCACGTGTACTGGAAGGCCCTGACGGAATGCCATCAGATGAAACGGAGAGATTGATCAAAGAATGCTACGTCGGTTCCGTGATTTTCTATAGTACAAGTGATCCAGAATTCACCGCTCGCTACACGAATCAGCTACAGAAATGGGCAGCACAAACACGATTAGGAATACCCTTGTTGGTAGGAGCAGATTTTGAGTTCGGCCCTCGTATGATTGTAGCCAACGGTGTTACCGGATTCCCCCAGGAAATGGGAATCGGAGCCACTGGAGATCCACAAATGGCCGGTTTAGCAGCAAAGATCACCGCCCAAGAGGCACGGTCGATGGGTGTCCAATGGGTGTTTGCCCCGGTAGCGGATATAAATACAAACCCCCAAAATCCAGTGATTGGTGTACGCTCCTTCGGCAGTGATCCCGAAGCGGTTTCTCAAATGGTAGTGGCCGCAGTGAAGGCGTATAAAGACAATAATGTAATTGGCACAGTTAAACACTTCCCTGGCCACGGAGATACCTCGCTTGATTCGCATTACAGCTTGCCCACTGTAAGCTATGGATGGAATGAGTTAGAAAAGCACTTACAGCCATTCAAAGCCGCAATCGCTGCCGGTGTCGACTCGATTATGACTGCCCACATAATCGTCAAAGCCATTGATCCCCACCACCCCGCAACTTTATCCAAGGCCATATTAACTAACCTTCTTCGCAAGAAATTAGGATTTAAAGGGCTGATCATAACAGATGCAATGAATATGAAAGCGATTTCAGACCATTTTGGCACTGGAGAAGCCGCTGTGATGGCACTCCAGGCAGGTGCCGACGTGGTGATGTCCGCTGGTTCATACTGGGACCTCATCGCCATGGAAACTGCTATTCTCCAAGCAGTGGAAGACGGAAAAATAGCTGAAAGCAGAATAAACGAGTCGGTGAAACGAGTGCTAGAACTTAAGTTTCGTTATGGTTTATTCAAAGATGATGCCCGTTACGTGAACCCAGACAAAGCCAATGATCTGTGCGGTACTCAAGAACATTTGAGGGCTGCTTTGGATATGGCACAACGCTCCATCACGCTCTTAAAAAATGATAATAAGTGGCTGCCATTGTCTTCCAATCTGAAAAAAATCCTTGTTGTAGGAGTAAGAGACACCGTTTATGCAGTAGCCGACGAGATACAAAGACGTTTTCCCAATATACAGGTAGAAACCTATCGTGCCGCACACGCCCGTCTGAGTGATAATTGGACCCCTTCGCTGAGCAATATCGCCATGGCCACTGACATGGCGAAAGAGGCGGATACAATTATTGCCTTAACTTACTCATCTCAAGAAATATCAGATGGGCAGGTACAACTTGTCCAGAAACTGAGCAATCTCGGCAAGCCGCTAATAGTAATAGCACAGGGATTACCTTATGATATTACTAAATTTCCTAGCATATCAACATATTTAGTCAATTATGCTTACAATCGCTGGCAAGCTCCTTCGCCAACACATAACACGGTCACCAAGGCCACTGTCGGTATGCTTTTCGGAGAATTTAAGCCTACCGGAAAGTTACCTGTAGAAATTCCCGGCCTTTTCCCTGTTGGTTATGGAATCTCTTATTGATTCAAGAGGAGGTGATATACGCTCGAAAATATCGATTAAAAACCAACTTGGTAAACAATACTCGAAAAGGAGGAGCGACATGAAAAAACTTCTATGCCTAACGCTTGTGGTATTGCTTCTTATCAGTATCCCGTTAGTAGGTGCGATGGGAGCATCGAAAACTAAATTGTCCGTGTGGACATTCTGGAAGCAATCTTGGGTGCAGCCAGCGTTAGATAAATTTACGGCTGCCCACCCCGATGTAGAAATTGAATACCAACAGTTAAGTTGGTCTAATGGATTCGACAAGATCGTTACAGCAATCGCTGCCGGCAAGGCGCCGGATGTAATGGAACTTGGTTCAACGTGGATGGCTCAGTTTATTGAGAATAAAACTATCGCTCCGCTTGACGTCTCAGCAATCAAGGATGAGTATTCCGGTTGGAACGGTGCTACCGGGCCGGACGGAAATGTATACGGTTTCCCATGGTTCGGAGCGACTAACATTCTGTACATAAACGCTGATTTAGCGAAAAAGGCGGGAATTGATAAGCTACCAACTACATGGAGCGAGCTAAAAGCCGACTCTGAAAAAATCGATGCGTTAGGGCCCGGAGTGCGAGGGTTCTCCATCAAAATTGGGGGAAGATATACTACATGGCAGAAATTCATGCCGTTTGCGTGGTCGGATGGAGCTCGTGTTGTGAACACAGATTGGACAGAATCGCTTGTCCCGTTCGACCGGTTCGTAGAGGCACTAGAATACTACAATTCTCTTAAGAAATCATCATTAGTAGGAACTCAAGATGAGGTTCGTCAGGCGTTCTATCTTGGACGGGTAGGAATTATCTTAGACGGACCGGGGCTCAATCTCAAAAAGAACGCTCCCAAACTCGATTATTTAGTGTGTTTGCTCCCCAAACCTGACCGCCCGGAGGCCAAAAGCATCGGTTTCGCCGGGGCTGACTACATAGTAGTCACTTCTCAATCCAAACAGAAAGATCTTGCTGCAGAACTAGCTGAAGATGTCTCACAAGGAAACC
>CAZZJU010000017.1:0-21892 GCA_964654805.1 uncultured Thermotogae bacterium
GTCTTGGGAATAGAACTCAATGTTAAGCAGGCGCCTACTTTAATCCTCAGCGCAGAAGGAGTGGGGATTGCGCGCTTGGACTGGCCATTTACGGAAGGAAAACTATTTAGGAAGCTGGCGGAGTCTCTCCTCATAGAGGTCGAGCCGAGGGCCGAGCTTCCGAATCCGAAGGAGCTTCTAGGTCAGCTAGCCCCAAGTTTTTCAGCACCCAACCTCTCGGGAAGTGAGGTTTCCTTGGCAGAACTTCCCCGACCGGTTTTCCTTGTCTTCTTCAACCCAGGTTGTCCATCGTGTTGGAGATGCCTCCCTATTCTGATCCAACTCGCTGAGGAGACGGCGGTAGCCTTGGTGGTACGTGTGCCAGAGGGTGGGCTCTCCGTGACGGACCGGAAGCGACTGGAGAGATTCCAGAGGAGTTTGAAAGAGAAACCCGTTTATCTTCTCCTTGCCCAGGACTCTAAAGCTTTGGAGGCTTACAAATTGTACAAATTAGTGGTAAGTCCCACTTATTTCTTGATCAACGGGAAGGGGGTGATCCGCGGGGTTTGGGAAGGCCAAGTACAAGTAGAAGAGTTGTTAGGTGCAGTACGCAACCTTGAGTAACGACCAAGCTAGTAAAAAGGAGGCGACAAAGGTGCTTAAGAAAAGGGCAATATTGATAGTGGTTTTTGGGGTAGTCCTGGCGTTCACGCTGATCGGACTTGCCCAGGCAAATGTGCCAACGACACAACCTAACCCCGACGGTAGCACAGCATATTCTCCAGGGGGCGGAGAGCCAGAACCGGAAGGCGGGATTCCCATCATTTGTTGGGAGTGCCTTAAAGACTGCTATCCGATTTCAGATTGGGAATTCCAATACACGTATTACACCAGCTGTGGCTCTTCTACGTGCAAAATTGGAGGGATGTGGTTGCCAGCAGAGTATAAAGTTGACGTATATCACCGTGAGATTGCTTGCAAGCAGTGCACATGTTGCCTGTGGGTTCCCGTATCATGTGAGCCGGGTAATGTAACAAGAGATGAGTACAAAAGGGAATACACACAGATTTGCCCATGCTATTTGTAGATGAGCCTGTTTCTCCACTCGCGTAGCGGTCGGCAATTGTACTGACACGGCCTGGTTATACTCTTGGTAGGAGGAGGTTAGCCCTCTTCCTCTTTATGTTGTTAATTGGACGTGGATAAGGCTAGTATACCTCTATAGGACGGTGAACCAGTGCTTTGGCTCGAAGTCAAGAGGATGATGAGAAGTCCGGTTTGGATTTTCCTACTCCTCTTTTCAGCGTTGATCATGTATATCGGACCCCCTGTTTTGTTTGCCGAGCTGACTCCACTTGGACCGCTCCAGGCCTACTTCTCGCTGGGAGAATGGGGGCGTGCGATGTTCCTGACTCTGGAGACATGGGGTGGTATCATACTCTCCCTGTTCGTGTCTTTGCTCGCCACTGGCTCTTCCTACTGGGAACTAGACCACAGGGAAGTCCTCTGGTCTACTCCTGGGGGACTTGGTCTTCGAATCGTTGGGGCACGTCTCGCGGCCGTAACCGCAATCTCTGCAACCCTGCTCATACTTGGATCCCTCCCTGCTTTGGTAAGCGCTTCCCGCCAGGGGACTCTGGTGGCAGCAGGCGGTGAGTATCTCCCACTCTATCTCACCATTGTCGTTATTCGAATCGCCCTCTGGGTCGCTGCTTCTATCTTCCTCTTCTACCTCACGCGCTCCCGTTGGGCGACGGCACTAGCAGTGGCGGTACTACAAGGCGCTTGGTACATCACCACGACGTTCCAAAGTATCTCAAATACGATGGACCTTATCCACGTGAATCTCGAGTCGTGGAATTTTGTGGGCCCATTCGCTCCATTTGGTGCCGTGCCTCCTGCTTTTTTCCTACAGGTATCGTTAATTGTAGGACTCACGGTCAGTCTTTTGGGCACAGCCTCTTGGGCACGGGGCCGATTTCTGGAGTGCCGGGTGGACAAGAACGCTTCAGCCAAGGTGGCAGTTGTACTGGGAATAGTCTTAACCTTGACCAGCGCGGGGGGAGTTGTAAATGAGATTCACAGTCGGATCGCCCCATTCACTGCAGCCGAGCTTTGGAGCGGAAGTGCCACGCTCAGTCGCCCATACATATGGAGCAGGGACTTAAGGCTTCTCGTCTCCCCGGGTGAGTATGTAGCTGTTCGACTACCACCAGGATCTGCGCTCCCAAGCTGGGTAAGGGAACGCGCCAATGGAGAAGTGTTGCGCCGCTACAATATCGGAACCATGGTGCTTGAAGGAGGTGTCGCCCCTCAGACGTTGGTTCTCATTCATCCCACTGGACTGAGTCTCCCCTCGGAACTTGAAGGCGCAGTGTCCCACTTCGAAAACGAGGTCCAACCCTTGCTTGATAGAGGGCGACTTTGGAATAGCCCGCTGAAAATAGTGTTTGCTTGGCCTATAGAAGCCTTTTATGTTGCGGAAATCTACCCAGCGCAGGGAGAACTCATCGTTCCCATCTGCTTCCTATCGAGCGTAAGATCCGCTCTATGGCCCTTTGCTTGGGCCATGACCGCTTCTTCGGGGCTGGATGAATTGGCCCGGTGCTACCTTATGCTGTATTTGATGGCCGGATGTGACAGAGAAGAGGTGGAAAAAACATTGACATGGCTCCAGAATCAAGCTACTGGTCCCACCCTAACCGAAATGCTGGAGACCCCCGAAGAACGTCCAAGAGAAGGAGAAGAGATTATTCAAGTGGTATGTAAAGCCCCCAGACCGTTGTGTCGATACGCTCAGCTGAACCCTGGAGCAGCACGAAAGATCCTTAACCACTGGCAACAGGGTGAAGAGCTTGGCCACGAGAATTACATCCGGTCGCTTCTGGAAGGGGGGCATGGTGATTAAGTCACGAAGGCTGATGAAAAACTACGGCCAGGTTCAGGCTTTGCAGGGGATCGACCTTGAGATCGGGCCTGAGGTCTTCGGTCTTCTCGGACCAAATGGTGCAGGGAAGACCACATTTATCCGCATCATCGCGACCTTGCTTCCTCCAAGCGCGGGTAAGGCGACTGTCTTCGGGCATGACGTCCTTCACGACCGGATCCCGATCCGCAAGATGCTCGGATATCTCCCGCAGGAGTTTGGGGCGTATCCCAAGCTCACCGGCCGGGAGTACCTGGAGTACATCGCCGCCCTTAAAGGGATTCGTCGGCCCAAAAGACAGATCGACGGGTTGCTCGCTCAATTTCACTTGACTGATGTGGCTCGTCGAAGAGTGACCTCTTTCTCTGGGGGGATGCTCAGGCGCCTTGGGATCGCTCAGGCACTCCTTGGAGAACCTAAAGTGCTGTTGGTGGATGAGCCCACCGGCGGGCTTGACCCCGAGGAGAGGGTGCGGTTTCGCGATTTCCTCATGGGACTTTCCGGCGATCGAGTTGTGGTGCTCTCCACTCACCTGGTGGAGGACGTGGCCATGGCGTGCGAGCGGCTGGCGGTAGTTAGAGGTGGGAAGATACTCTATCAGGGAGCGGTAAGCGGCTTGCTCGAGCTCTACAAGGGGAAAGTCTACGAGGTGGAGGTGCCGGAGGGAAAGATTAAAGGGAAGTTGGAGGCTTGGGGGGATCGTGTCCTCACCACTAAGAGGGTGGATAGCGGCCGGGCGATACGACTCCTGAGGGAGGTGGAAGGGGCTCGGCCAGTTATCCCAAGCTTGGAGGACGCTTACCTCGCCCTCATCCGCTCGTGATCCGCTACTTAGTTTATGAGGTTAGACTCGCGCTTCACCCAGCGATATGGCTTCTCCCCGGCCTTCTGGCCATCCTGCGGCTTACTGGGGTGATACAACCGAAAGCTGGGGGATGGCTCGGTTTCTTGGAGGTTATGTTCCCTTTGCTCTTCCCCTTGCTCTCCTTTTCACTCCTCTCCCGAGAGAAGAACTGGAACACCCTGGAGGTGTGGGCTTCCACCCCGCGAAGAAAGTCGGTTTCACTCTTCGTTCGCTACCTTGCGGTGCTATTTCCCCTGTTTTCAACAACGGTAGCCGCTGTTCGGCCGGAGGACTGGCTTCTTCTCCTTGCCCCCGGATTCCTACTCGGGGGCTTCACCTTGGCCGTAGGCTTGGCTTTAGGAGAAGAGGTAGGTCTGGGGGCGGGGCTTTCCTGGTGGGGTGTCTCCTTCATCCTGGCGGTCGCCAGGCCGGAGCTTCTTGAACATGGTGCCTTAAGCTGGTTTTCGCTTGTGTACTTTTTGTCATCTCTGTCTTTACATGCAGTACTCATCCGGAAGTGGGCTCAGCTTGGGACGGGGCTCCTATTATTCGCGTTGGCGTTGTTCATAGTGGAACGCAAGCGAACCTGGAAACCACGTTAAATTGGCTCTGGTTCTATACAGCAAAGCACAAGTGACGTACGCGGTGGACAACGTCCTCGCCGTGCTCGCGGGAGATCCACCCCTTACCCCTGTTATTTAAGGCTGTTTGCTGTTTGGAGTGGGTAATGAATCCTGACCGCAAATGATAGAATGCCGTTCCTTCGCCCGTTCGTTGCACTCACTCAAGATGCCAAGGTGTCGCGACACCAAGATCGCTAAGATATGCCTTTGATCCTTGTTCTTTCCCCCTCTTTCTGCTGTTCTCTGCGTCTTTGCGAGAAAATGCCTTTGTTCTTTCTCATTACCCTTCACTCATTATTTAAAGCAGCCGAGCTGACAGGCGGTTATCTTGACCCCGAGCGCATCTGCGGCACCGGCCACCTGAATCTTCCCGATCTTGAGCTGGGCGGCGATCTCCCAGGCCGCACTGCACGGGAGCTTGCCGGAGACGAGGCGTGATTCTATTGCCTGTTTGAGGACTGGCGATACGTTATCCATCGGCTTTACGATGCTCTTACTTCCCAGATCCTCGTAGCCGAACAGTCCCAATTGACAGCGGAAGATCTTGATTCCCATCCGGGTCGCTTCCCTCCCTACTTCGAGCGGGGAAAGCCCGAACTCTTCCGCAATGCGGAACGCATTCGGGCAGGAAAGACGTCCGCCCATCGCAGCGTCTTTGAGCTTATTCTGTAAGTTTTCCATGCCGGTATTTTCCGGTGAATACCGATGACGGGCAACAACAGGTGCGTTGGCAGGGAGCGATCGATCGGTTAACCTTTCCTGGCTCATGACGGTATGGATTGGGGTTTCACTGTCGCTTGCGGCGCTTGTCTACATTTCACGCTATAGCCTGCCCATCGGGATGGGAGTAGCTGCACTTGTCCTTGGGGTGTTCACCATCCCCCCTGCTGGCATATGGTCGGCGTTGATCCACACCCTCGGGGATCCATCGGTCCTTCTTCTTGCGCTCGTCGTCGGGTTGATTCCGATGATCGGTGGGCTGCTCGAGGAAAGCGGCGGGATCGACCAGTTGGTGGGAAACCTGCACATTGGGGTGCGCCCATTCCTCGCGTTCGCTCCCGCGCTCCTGGGGATGCTCCCCATGCCCGGCGGGGCCCTTCTCTCCGCCCCGCTTCTAGAACGCGGCGCGCCGAAAGTCCCCCCAGACGTGAAGGCAGCAGCGAACGTATGGTTCCGGCACGCATTCCTGCTTGCTTATCCCCTTGGAACATCACTCATCGCTTCGGCGAAGATCGCCTCATTGGGCCTGTACACGGCGATCCTCTACCTCCTCCCTGCGTTCTTCCTCGTGATCGGGCTCGGCTACATATTCCTCTTGCGCCGGGCGCACGGGCAGGCGACCTACAACGAGCGGTTCTCCGGCAGGGAGTTGGCCATTCCTCTTGGTATTATCCTTACGGCTCCGGCGATCGACCTCGTACTGAAAAAGACTCTCCCGCTTCCCTATCCGGAAATCGGGACGGCCGTCGGGGTGGCGGTCAGCCTGATGCTTGGGGTGGGGTTTGCCAGGAGCGGGGTGAAGGACCTTGCTTCGATCTATCGGAGGATGCACCCGCACTACTATGCCGGGATCATCTTTTCCATGTTCTTCTTCCTGCGGGTTTTCCAGTTATCCGGCGCACCAACCCGGATTGCCGCCCTTGCGCTTCCTGCGGTAGTCCTCTGCGTGGTGATCGGTTTTTTGCTCGGGCTCGTAACCGGGAGGATCCAGGCCCCGGTCTCGGTCGTTGTACCGATCTACCTTACCACCCACGCGGCGGTCTCCGGTCCGGCGTTCGGGGTAACCTACTTCGCCATCTATCTCGGATACCTGATCACCCCGATCCATCCATGCGTGTCGGTGTCCCTTGCGTACTTCAAGACATCAATGCCCGAATTCCTGCGCCGGATGGCGGTGCCTGTAGGGATCGCCCTGCTGGCCGACCTAGCAGTGGCGGGGTTTGTATTGTGATGTGCGTTACTTTTTAAGTGCCATCATCTGAAATTATTTACATGTACATGTGCCCTGTTGAGTGTAAAAGTTTTTATTTTAACAGCTGCTCTACCTTCTCCATAATCTGCCAGGCTTCAAGATGACAGTACTGGATGTTAGTTATACGAGCGCCACTGAACTTAACCATATAGTTATCGGTTAGTTGAATACTCCCTTTCTGGTCTAAAACTAACATGGTGCTTAAGCGATATAATTTGGCCAAACTTAAATCCCAAACTACTGGAAATTCAACCCCCAACTCTTTGATAAGCGAAGAAGATGGTGCCTTAGGATCGGTTGAGATCCCGATTATGGCGATGTTATTTCGAAGCGCGTTCGGTTCACTGCGGACAACTTTTTGGAGATCCAAGGCCCGCTGCAATAAGTCTGGCTTTGTACACGATGAACATGATGAAGCATTCTGATACGCCCGGAACGGCACAAAGAGCAAAACCACAACTTTGCTACGGTAATCCGAAAGGGTAAGCAAATTTCCATCGACCGTTCCAGCAGTGAAATCCGGAGCGGGATGTCCTGGGGTTAGAACGGAGGGAAGAGGAGCTTCATCGGTTTTCTCCAGATCAATTACTCTCCCAGCTGGATCGGCGCTCTTGATGGTATAGACGTTTTCCCCTACCTGAATCGGAAACGTCGGAGGAGAGAAAACTTCATACACCTCATTGTACCAAGCAATCTTTCCATCGTGATTAACGTCTATGAAGACGGTCAAATTCTTACAATCGTTGTATAAGCCATCTGAATTTCTATCTCCGATGTAAATGTCATACAATGTTCCACCTAGATTAATCAGGCCCTTTCGCAGCCCCCCGCAAACATAATCAAACCGCCATTCGTTGCTTGTCTTTTGGCCGCTAATAGTAAGGTAATAGGGTTGTTTAAAAGATTGGCCATTTACTTTGTAGGGCACCTGTACTTTAAAGTACCACCCGAAGAACCCCTGACACCCTTGATCATCTGGTTTCCCTCCGCGGTCATCGCAGAGGTTTCCATTGTTATTCTCATCCACCCACACGCGTGGTTCTTCGCTGAGTTGGACAGCGATATTTATGTCGCCGTTCCCTAGCCCGATGGTAGCGTACTGGATGTTCTTCCCTGTTGGGAAAACAGTTACTCCCGCAGGAGGGGTGGAAGTGAAGGAGAGATGTTTGTATACAATCGGCGGTTGTTGTGGCCATGGAATCACTTCTCCTAGAAATCCAGTTGCGCCATTAGTTGCAAACGAAAGAGGGACTAAAAAGGTTAAGGCTAGAAGAAAGAATAACTTAAATTGCATTTTTGCCTCCTACTGGCAGTAAGCAGCACAGGTGTTTACCCAGCATACTCCGTTTGCTCCTGGACCAGACACCAAAGTGCTTGCTCTAAGTGTTAAGCTGCCGTAGCCACTGCCACTCTTGGAAGCTGTCCCTTCTCCCATTTTAAAACCGAAAGGCGAATAGGTTGTGCAATCTGCTTCAACGCTTCCCCAGACGTAAAGGGGATTTCCATTTACATCATAATGCCGGAATTGGGCTGTTATTTGGCAGCTCCAACTTGTACCCCATGCGAAAGAACATGAACATGTCTGCGAACTAACGTAACATCCTGGATCTGCAACTAGAGGGGTTACTTGTCCTACTACTGACACTACTAGTATTGTCCCTATCGCTAAAGCCAGCGCTAATATAAATACTTTACGCACAATTACTGCTTTCACCTCCTACAGTATATTTTACGGTAAATTATAGCCGTTGTCAATATTGAAAGTCTCTATACATCAATCATATATTTTATCATGTAATAAATGCTCTGTGTCAGATACTTGTTCCGAGGGACAGCCCTGTTGGTCGATCTAGCAGTGGCGTGGTTTGTATTGTGATATAGATTACTTCTTGAGCTCGATCGTCTGGGTGGGGAAGGCGAACTCGAGCCCCGCTTCCTCGAACCGGCGCTTGATTGCGAAATTTATCTCTTCAAGCGACTTTAGGTACTCCTCGTAGTCCATCACCTTGCACCAGTGCTGGACCAGAATGTTGAGGGAGAAGTCCCCAAACCGGTTGAAGTAGGCGCGGTACTGCCCGGTCGCCGGGTGGTTTTTCAGGATGTCACGCAGGATTTCCAGTGCCTCTTCTAACTTTTCAGTTGGAGTGTCGTACACGAGACCGATCGTGAAGTTGGTCCGCCGCATCGGGCGGGCGGCGAGGTTATTGATGTTGGCTGAGGCGACGGTGCGGTTGGGAATCGTCACTAACGTCCCGTCCCAGGTGCGGATGCGGGTAGAGCGCAGCCCGATCGATTCCACCGCCCCTTCGAACCCCTCCAGGTTCACTGCGTCTCCCACTTTGAACGGCCGGTCGAGGAAGATCATGACCGCGCCGAATATGTTGGCGATCGTGTCCTGTGCAGCGAACGCGAGTGCCAGTCCACCGATTCCGAGCCCAGCGATCAGGCTGGAGATATTGTAGTTGAGGACGTTCTGCAAGAATAACAGCGCTCCGATGATCCAGATGAACCACTTGATGCTTTTGCCGAGCAGGGGCACTAGTTGATCGTCCAAGGTCGACTCAGTGCGCGCCGCGCGCGCTTTCATCACCGAAACTCCGAGATCGACCGCCTTTGTCAGAAGATAGAGTATGAATATCGTAATCAGGGCGAGGAACAACCGGTCGATTGCGATCTTCACCTGCGGCGGCAGGATGAACAACCGGAACGCGCCCCACACGACGAGAAGCGGAATGATCCCGCGCAGTAGCTGTCGTAGGAAGCGGAAAAGCGCCTGCCTCCCGATGTGGACCTCTTTCCCGGTTTCAAACCGCGCGAGTATCCGCCGTGAGCCCTGGTAGATGGCGAACGCGACGAACAGGAGCAGGAAGACCGCCCCGAACCGCCACACCTCATTTTCCAGAACTATGTAGTTGAGAAAATCCATCGCTGCTCGTAGGGTATCCGACGGGCGCCGGAGAGGCAAGTGGACCGCGGTGAGCGAGCAAGGCTAAACTGTTCTCCGGGAGGAGTCGATGTATAAGGTTTCTACTGTGCTTCACTACCTGGGGATCGTTCTCATCGCGTTTGCGTTCCTGCAGGCGCTTCCGCTTGTCGTGAGCGCGATCTACATGGAGACGGTTGAGTTTCCATTCCGCATCTACGTGATCCCAGCGGCGATCAGTGCAGGACTCGGAGTGCTTCTCACCACCTTCTTCCGCCCTCGGCCCCTCACCGGAGGAGCGGGGATGGCGGTTGCCGCCCTCGGCTGGTTCGGGCTCTCCCTGATCGGGGCAGTCCCTTACTGGCTGGCGCTCAAGATCACTTACCTCGACGCTTTCTTCGAATCGGCGAACGGATTTACTACCACGGGGATGACGATACTTTCAGGACTCGACGGCCTGCCGCACTCGATCCTGTTCTGGCGGGCGCTCACCCAGTGGATCGGAGGACTGGGAATCTTCACCCTATTTCTCCTCATCGCCCGTGGAATCGGGATGTCGAACGCCCTATACCTTGCCGAGTCGCACAAGGCGGCGACGAAGCGGTTTTCACCGGGATTGTTCAGTTCGCTGCGCATCCTGTGGGGGATCTACGTAGCGCTCACGATCCTGTGCGGGCTTCTCCTGTGGGTGGGGGGGATGAGTCCGTTCGATGCGGTCGCCCACGCCCTTACCACCGTTTCCTCCGGCGGGTTTTCCCCCCACGATGCGAGCATCGCTTATTTCGCTTCCTATCCTCATTACGGGGCGATCGAGGGGACACTAATTCTGTTCATGTTCCTTGGGGGAACGAGCTTCCTCGTCCACTGGAACCTGTTGCGGCGGCGATTCAGCGGGATCGCGCAAAGCGGCGAGTTCCGTCTGTGGGTCGGGCTCCTCGTTGTTTGCACCTTAATAGTTGCTTTTCTCGGGATGGGAGCCGGTACGGTCGGGGCGCGGCTCCGTACCGCGCTCTTTCAAGTAGTCTCGATTGCCACCACAACTGGTTTCAGCACGGTGGATATCACAAACCCGTTGTTCACCCCGTTGGCCCGGCAAGTGTTCCTGCTCTTGATGCTCATCGGTGGGTGCGTCGGCTCGACCGCCGGGGGAATGAAGGTCATGCGCGTCGGGGTTATGGCGAGGCTTTTGCGCCATGTGCTTCATCGAGCGAGCCGACCGCCGCACGAGGTGGTGACGTTCACGTTCGATGGGGGGATCGTTCCCCCTGAGGAAGTGGAGCGGACGGCGGGCATCGTCTTTTCCTGGCTGGGGATCGTTGCTATTGGCTCCCTCATAACGGGAGCGTTCATCGATCTGCCGGTGTTGTCGGTCTTTTCCGGGATGGCATCGGCTGTTGGCAACGTCGGCCCCTCGTTCATTCCCCAAAACGGGCTCATGAGCATTTCCTCCGTGGTCAAGGTATTCTATATCCTGGGGATGGTCGCTGGACGGTTGGAGATCCTACCGATCCTTTTGATCTTCTCCCGCCGGGTTTGGAGATAGGAGGTAAGGATGCGCGTCGTCGTTGCCGGAGCGGGACTTACTGGAAGGAGGTTGGTGGCGCGGCTTGCCGCTGATCGGCACGATGTCACCGTGATCGACCTCTCCCATGATGTGTGCGAGCTGATAAGCGCCAAGCTCGGGGTGGCAGCGGTCTGCGGGAGCGCCACCGATATCGGGGTGTTGGAAGAAGCAGAGCTCGCCGGTGCCGATGTGGCAGTCGCCCTCATGCGCGAGAGCGCAGACAACCTCGCGTTTTCCCTTCTCGCCCGCGGGATGGGGGTAAAACGGATCGTCGCCCGCATGCCCAATCCCCAGTACCGCACCGCCTACGAGCAGGCCGGGGTGACCGGGATCATCGACATTGCTGGACTGTTCATCGACGCTCTCCTGCTCGAGATCGAGCATCCACAGCTGCGGGAGGTGGCGAGCTTTGCTGACGGTCGGGGGATCATCATATCGCTCACGGTCTCCGATCGGGCGCGCGGACTGGGAAAGACGGTGGCCCAGATCCACGCTAACAGACGGTGGCCGCAGGGATGCCTCATCGCTGGGATCGTGCGGGGAGACGGCACCCTTATAGTCCCGCACGGTCCGGAAGACGTAAAGCTCGGGGATGAGCTCATCATCTCCGGAATCGCCTCCGAGATCGGTGAAGCAGTTGACTACTTCGGCGGGCATCTCAGGCTGCTAAAACGGAAAACAGCGTTACCTGACAGTAGACAGACAGAACTTGATACCCTCATTATTGAGGGAAAGGACCATTTACCCTAACTTAGTGGTGGTTTCTGATCCACGGTAACGGAAGTGAAGACCAGTTGAAGCGCGACCGTGTACGGCGGATCGTTCTTCGGGTCGGGTTCGGTTGAATGGAGGATGAGCGTGAACTCCATCCTTTTTGGATCGGCGAATCCCGTCTTGTCTCGCAAAAGAGGACTGTAGTAAAGGCCGCTCTTGCGGATCGCGCCGTGTTTACGCAGCGCCTGCGCCAGCATCCATTCACCGTGGAGGTGTTGGTAAACAAGCCGCCCGTTCAGGTAGAGATCGAACGCGCTCTCGCCGGCGAGCAGGGCGTGCGTCACTGGCAGTTCCGGCCCGCGGATCCCGGTATCCCCGTAGATGTCAGTATTGGTGATGATCGATGCGTCTGGGCCGATGCGCGATGACAGGGTGATCTCGCCGGTGAGGCTGTCTTGGGATGAAAGCTTTATCGGTCCGCTTTCCTCCGATGTCGTGATCGAGACGGTGATTGTTCCCGTGTGTGCCTCTGGATTGAACATGAGTTCGAGTTTCCCGTGAAGCGGACGCACGTCGGTTCCGGAGTAGGAAAAATTATCCCCGTATCCTCCGACTACAAGCGGGTTCTCTGCTTTGATGATCCAGCTGGGAGAGGATGGTGTCTTGATGACGATGAACGCTCCGGCGATCAGGGCGACGGCGAGGACGAGGATGAGAATTCGATATACCATCTTCTAGCCAACGATGACCGGGAACACTGTTTCTTTTAGAGTGGCAATTGTGCGATCGAGGTCCTCAAGCACGCGGCTCGGGGATGGTTCGGAGCCCTCCGGCCCACGCAGGCTGGTCACCGCGATCCCATAAGCTGCAGCATGAGTGGCCCACCCTTCTGGGATCTCGTCGGGAAGCTCAGCTCCGGTCATGACGCCCCAGACCAGCGTCCACGCCCGCGCGACATTGCCCACGTCATATCCTCCGCCCCCGAGCCCGAGCCACGGTCGATCGAGCTCCCGGTAGAAGATCGCGAACCGCTCGAACTCGTGCAGGCTCATTCCAAGGTTGGCGATCCGGTCTCCCAGCAGAGCGTCTGCCCCGAGCTGTGTTACGATCACGTCCGGATTGTACGCGGCGAGGAGCGGCTTAATCACCTCCTCGCGCGCGCGGGCGAACGCGTCGTCACGAGCTCCGGGCAGAAGAGGAATGTTCACTGCGTACCCTTTTCCAGCTCCTTCTCCGATTTCATCGACAAAACCGGTGCCGGGGAAGATCGTGTGTCCGGACTGGTGAACCGATATCGTGAGCACCTGGTCGGTCGAGTAGAACGCGTGCTGCACCCCGTCCCCGTGATGGGCGTCGATATCGATGTACGCGACCCTTTTCCCCTCTTCCAAGAGTGCGTGAATGGCGAGGACTGGGTCGTTGATATGGCAGAACCCTGACGCTCGGGAGGGCATTGCGTGATGCAGGCCGCCCGAGATGTTGAACGCAGCACGCGCCCGCCCGCCCAGCAGTTCTTCGGCGCACTCGATCGATGCTCCAGCCACGAGCATTCCCCACTCGTACACTCCGGGGAAGACCGGGTTATCCCCAGGACCGAGGCCATGTGAGAACAAGTTTGGGATCCACATTCCAGAGTCGGCCAGGCGGAGGACCTCAAGATAACCGTCAGTATGGAAGCATTTAGCTTCCTCTACTGTTGCCTCACGCGGCTTGAGGATGTACACCCCTTCCCGATCGGTTAACCCATACGCCTCCATCAGCTCGTACGCCAGGCCGAGGCGGTAGATCTTGAACGGATGCATCGGACCGAAGTCGAACCGAAGGAGCTCTCTTGGATCAATTAGGCAGTTCTTCATTTCCTTCCCTCCGGGTGCTATCTTATCCATCCGTTCCTCACTGCGCCACCGGTGCGGAGGATGAGTGGAAGAAATGGGGTGAACACACTTACTGGAAACTGAGAAATGCACTCGCTTCTCGGTCGATTACTACAGTGACATCCGGATGTAACTGTAGCGCAGAGGCGGGCATGTTCAGGGTTATCGGGCCGGTGAGCGCACGTGCGATAGCCTGAGCCTTTTCTATCCCGACAGCTAAAAGCAAAATACGACGGGAGTTCATGATTGCCTTTATTCCCATTGTGATCGCTTGTCGCGGTACAGAATCCAGGCTGCCGAACTTGATGACTTCACGTCTCCTGGTTTCATCCGATAGGCTAACCAGTCCAACTGTTATTTCCCAGGGTGTTCCCGGTTCATTGAATCCGATATGTCCGTTAGTGCCTATACCGAGTACTTGGAGATCGATTTGACCATATTGCTCTATCGCCGCTGCGTAATTCCGGCATTCTTCCTGCGGATCGTTCGTACTGCCGTTTGGGATATGCGTTTGTTGAACGTCGATATCTACTCGGCTAAAGAACCGCTCTCGCATATAGCGATGATAACTTAAGGGATGGTCAGGCGATATCTGATAGTACTCATCGAGGTTAAATGTTGTAACGCTGGAGAATTCAACGAGTCCTGAGTCATACATCTTCGCTAATTCGGCATACATTCCAATTGGCGTTTCGCCAGTCGGTAGTCCGAGGACCGAATTCGGCTTGAGCAGTACCTGGCGAGCAACGATCCGCGCAGCTTCGCGGCTAACGTCTTGATAATTCGCTTTGACTATGATTTTCATTGCGAGAATACATCACCTCTCCATTGATAACTGTGTAATGAACGTTGAAATCGGAGTCGAAGATTACAAGGTCGGCGTCCTTCCCCACCTCGATTGATCCCTTGTGGTTGTCGATTCCAAGCAGTCGTGCCGGATTAAAACTCGCCGCTCGTACTGCCTCGGGAAGGGAGCAACCGGTGGCGTCCATGAAATTCCTCACCGCTATTTCCATGGTGAGTGTGCTTCCGGCGAGTGTACCATCGACTAGCCGGGCAGTCGCGTCATTGACGAATACTCGCAGGCCTCCGAGGTGATATTCCCCGTCGGATAGGCCGGCCGCGCTAATCGCGTCGGTGATAAGGCAAATTCTATCGGCTCCCTTTGCTTTGTACAGGAGTTTCATTGCGGCGGGGTGCACATGGATCCCATCGGCGATCAGTTCAACTGTGATATCAGACACGAGGGCAGCGCCAACGGCTCCAGGGGCGCGGTGGTGGAACGCACGCATTGCGTTGAACATATGGGTGAATAATCCGATTCCCCTATTGATTGCGGATATGGTTTGTTCGTAAGTTGCGTCCGAATGTCCCAGTGATGCGACAGCACCGATCTCTTTGATTCGCTTTATCAATTCCTCGGCGCCAGGGTGTTCCGGAGCCAATGTGACGATCTTGATGAACTCTTCGTATCCTCGTATTAACTCGTCGAACTTGTCAGTGGAAGGGGGGACGATATATTCTGGATTATGCGCTCCTTTACGTGCTTCTGCGATGAACGGCCCCTCAATATGCATGCCTAGGATGGCGGGATGATCAGCGTGCTTAACCCTGTCGATCGTTGCTCTGATC
This sequence comes from uncultured Thermotogae bacterium, assembly GCA_964654805.1. GTDB lineage: Bacteria > Bipolaricaulota > Bipolaricaulia > UBA7950 > UBA9294 > S016-54. The sequence goes on from CAZZJU010000017.1 coordinate 15,052, forward strand.
CTGGCGATGGGGGCGGTCACTGTGGTCGGCAGAAGGCCGGTCGTGCCATGAGAAACGTAGAAGTCAACAATTTCGCGGATTTGTTCCGCTGTGGCATCCTCAAAATTATGTCCGACACCGCCATTTACCTGCAGGTCGATGAAACCAGGAGAAATATAAAGTCCCTGTGCGTTAATGGTTTGGGCATTAGTTTCTTCTGGGACGCTGTCCAAGTGGGTGATGATGCCGTTTTCAATGAGTAGATCCGCATTTTGACATTCACTAAGATGGGGTAAGACAAGTGTTCCGTTACGGATTGACAATCTATTCATCGATAATTGCTCCTACACTAATGTTGTTCACTAGCGCTCGTATTCGAGAGATTTCGTTTTTCCCACGCTCACGTGACGGATGAACACGATTAGTCAGAAGTACAACGATAAGGTTGTTCTGAGGGTCGATCCATATCGAAGTTCCAGTAAAGCCAGTGTGACCGAAAGCTTGCTCTGAGAGAAGATCTCCAGCTGAGAACGTGGTATTACCTTGAAGATGCCAACCTAAACCACGCCGTTCGTTTAGTCCTTCAGTCTGAAGGGACCGCATCAACTTTACTGAGTTAGAAGACAATACCTTGATTGATCCATACCAACCTTCGTTTAATAGCATTTGAGCGTAGATGGCAAGGTCGCTTGCTGTAGAGAAAAGCCCCGCATGACCGCTTATTCCTCCCATAATCCATGCATTTTCATCGTGGACCGTTCCTACTAACACACCACCTCGTTTTGGGTCATCCTCAGTTGGGACGATTCGTGATGCAAGGCTAACAGGAGGATTGAACATAGTATCTTGCATTCGTAAAGGAGAAAAAAGCCATTCCGCCCCTAGCTGAGCAAGATCTTTCCCCGTGATTTTTTCGATGGCCAGTCCTAATATGATGTAGCCAAGATCACTGTAGATAACACGTTCTCCTGGAGCACAGATCGGAGTGGCGATTGGCCATCTCTCACTGGCTAGCAATTCTAGAACTTCTTCTTTATTTTTAGCTAATGAAAATAATGCAGCCCACGGTGGTAAGCCTGCTGTGTGTGTTAAAAGATGTCGAATTACTATATTTTTCCCCCATTTAATGGACGGTAGGAATCGCGTAATCGGGTCGTTCAAATGCCAAATACCCCGTTCTGTAAGTAAAAGTGCCAAGGGGGCCGTTACCACTACCTTTGTCAACGAGGCAAGGTCGAAGATCATATCCAAAGTCATATTGCGCTGAGCTGGTACTTCCATCGCTTGCCCGTAGGCTTGGTACTTTGCGATCATTCCGTTCCTTGCAATTAAGACCACCGCTCCGGGGATGTTACCTGCTTCTATCTCTTTTTTTACAATTTCATCTATTGAGGCAAGATGGTCTGGGTTCATCCCTGCTTCCTGCGGATCGCGGATAGGCGAAAGTTGTAACGTATCCATCTTCACCTCCCTTGAGTTATATTGCCTAATACTACGGCTCTTTTAGCGCCAGTAGCGGCAGGAACGTTGTTCGGCCGGCGATTCAGAGTTTGATAAGCGAGGATGGCGAACCCTAATGCTTCTTTAGCCTCAACCGGGATGCCATAGTCTTGAGAGGTTGTTACCTTTGCTCCTGTCAGCTGGGTATTCAATTTATGCATAAGGGTGCGATTCTTGGCTCCGCCACCGCTAACGATCAACTCTGTAAACTCCCCTAAAAAGAGACGGCAGTTTTTAATGATTGATTTCGCGGTAAAGTCTGTGAGCGTTGCCAAAAGATCTTCCAGGTTCAGGCCCATCTTTTGGGCGATGTCGATGATTTTCTCGATGAAAGAGTCCCCGAACAGTTCTCTACCAGTACTTTTGGGTGGCTTCTTTCGAATAAAGGGATGTCGCATCAGTTCCGCAACCAGACCCGAATGAACCCGGCCCTTAGCTGCTAGGAGCCCATCTTTATCGTAGCTAAGCTCTCCTTCGGTGAGTCGATGTACGACTCCATCGAGGAGCATGTTTCCTGGGCCGGTATCAAACGCTTTGATATCCTCTAACTTGGCTCCTGCAGGAAGATAAGTTACATTAGCAATTCCGCCGATGTTGAGAACCACTCTGCTTATCTCAGAACTCGAAAATAACAAGTGATCAACGTAAGGGATAAGCGGAGCCCCTTCTCCTCCTGCAGCTATATCGCGGGGGCGAAAGTCGCTTACTGTTGTAATCTTAGTGCGCTCAGCAATCACCGCTGGTTCACCAATTTGGAGTGTAGCTAGACGTGGGAGATGGCATACAGTCTGCCCATGGCTTCCGATGGTGCCAACATCGGATGGTTTTATCCCTACTTTTTCAATCGCATTTAAAGCTGCTGCGGCAAATACCTCTCCCAAGTGGAAGTTCATCACGCAAAGCTCTCGGATGTTACCTGCTTTGCAGAGTTCTAACAGACGATTGCGAAGTCCATGTGGATAGGGGTAAGTCTCGTAAGTAAGGAGTTCCGCTTTAAGCGGTGGCCACTTGTGAGGGGTGTCTTCAATGCTAACTACGGCGGCTGTGACCCCGTCCATTGAGGTACCGGACATTAAGCCGATAGCGATAATTTTAGCCCTCCTTTATTCTAAGTTCCTTCAAAACTTCGCGTACTAAGCCACGGTGTTGGTCAACAAGCTCCTTGGCTCTCTCATACGAGACTTTGCCCTTAAGCATTATTAAAGCCGGTTTAACTTCATAATTCGCCTGCTTGAGGGTCTCTTTTACCAGCTCAGGATTTTCTCCGGTTAATGCGTGCAACATCTCTTCCGCTCTACGACGTAATTTGTTATTGCTTGCTTGTAGGTCGACCATAAAATGATCATATACCTTACCTAACTTAATCATAGCTGTTGTGCTCAACATGTTTAACACCAGTTTCTGCGCTGTGCCAGCTTTCATACGAGTTGAGCCAGCGATTACTTCCGGCCCTACTGTTACTACGATGGGAATCTCAACCGAGCGGGCGAGGGTTGATTCAGGATTATTTGTAATTCCGATCGTTATAATACTCTGTCGCTTTGCTGCGTCGATCAGACCGAGGACAAATGGTGTTTCTCCGCTTGCGCTTATGCCGACGATGAGATCTTTTTCACTCATGTTATGTTTTTCGATCAGTTTCGCACCTTTATCGCGGTCATCCTCGAGATTTTCTTCGGCCTTGAAAAAGGCGCTTATTCCACCAGCAAGAATCCCCTGAATGCGCTCTGGGGGGACACCGAAGGTAGGCGGACATTCTACGGCGTCTATGACTCCCAAACGGCCGCTTGTTCCTGCACCAACGTAGAAAACCCGGCCATCACGTCGGTAAGCTGTGACAAATGCTTCAACTGCGAGTGCGATTTGGTCGATAGCTTGACCAACTGCCTCGGGAACCTTTTTGTCTTCAGCATTTATAATGTGCAGTATTTCTTTAATTGATTTGTTGTCTAACCCGTATGAAGCAGGGTTACTTAGTTCAGTGATCCAACTGCTCATTCTGATTCCTTTCCATATTTTACTTAATAGCACCTCTTGTTAGACCAGCGATGATATTTCGTTGAAAGATAAGAAATATTGCAAGAATGGGTAGAGAAGAGATACCTGCTGCTGCCATACTATGTACATAATCTATCCCATATTGTGATTGGTAGAGAGCTAGTCCCAAAGCTAAAGTTCTAGTATGCTTTGAAGCGGTTAGAATCAGCGGCAAGAGGAACGCGTTCCAACTGGTAAGCGAAGTATTAATAACCAACACAGCAAGAGCTGGCTTTGCTAGTGGCATTATGATCTTCCAAAATATTTGCCAGTCACTTGCTCCATCGATTATTGCTGCCTCATCGAGCACATGAGGAAGTCCGTCGAAATATTGCTTCATCAAGAAAATGCCGAATCCTTGCACTATTCCAGGTAGAATGAGTGCCCAAAGTGTGTCATAGAGGTGAAGGCTATGCATCAGAACGAAAATGGGGATCAGTAGTACTTGAACCGGGATCATCATACTGCTTATAATAACACCTAGGATAATGTGCCTCCCGATAAAATTTTTGCGAGAAAGAGCATAAGCTACCATTGAGTCGAGAATTACATTTCCTACTACAGCGACTACGGTGATAATTAGAGTGTTAAGGAAGTAAAGGCCGAAGTCATCATCTTTCCATACATCGATATAGTTCTGGAATGTAATTTCATGGGGGATTAACTGAGAAAGCTGGGTAATTAAGGCTCCTCCGCTCTTCAGTGATGTCATCACCATAAGGAAGAAGGGGAAGATAGTAGTGGCTGCGATTAAACTCAATATCAGGTAAAGGGTAAACCTACGTAGACGTGACATTCCCCCTTTGTTAGTAACGGCGCTCATCTTAACCTCTCTTCCAGCTCGAATAAAAGATCATCCTGGAAATTGCGTGCCTCAGCAACCGACCAGGTATCATTGATAATTATAGAAAATGCTAATACATCTTCTGATCTGGTTAAAAGATAGCCGGAAAGAGCGGACACATTAGCTAGGGTACCAGTTTTTGCGTACGCGGTAAATTCATATTCTCGTGTAGCTAATGTCCCTTCTCCCCAAGAGGGAATAACCTGAGTGAATAAATTTCGGCCCGTCAATAATACATTCCTCAGGTTCCAAAAATCCAATTTTTGATCTTGGGACCCTAAAGTAGGATGAGTAAACGCATAACTCAAGAGCTCTACAAGCTGGAGCGGAGTAAGTAAATTATAGCGAGACAATCCTGAGCCATCGACGATCTTAATGGAGGTGTGGATTATGTCATTGAGTGATTCTGCCACAGCTTGGGCTCCGTTTTGGAAAGTTCCTTGTCCGTAACGGTGCGCTCCTATGCTTTTAAAAAGCTGGTCGGCAATGAAATTGTCACTGAAATAATCCATACTTTTCAGAAGCTTTTGTAAAGGTTGAGAAGTAATCTCTGTTACCAATTGCCATTCTGGTGATGTCTTTCCTGTCTTTATTCTACCCGTGAAAGTAATTCCTTGGTCAGAGAAACTTTCTTTAATTTGCTGACCGACTACCTGAAGGTAACGTGCGGGATTGTAGGGTGAAGTTAGCAAAAACCGCGTTGCTTTAAACGCAATAGCAGCGATAAAGTAATTATTATCGTCCCACGCCCAACCGGGGCCCCAAAAGACATTGTCAAAATAAGAGGAATCTAAGCGCAAGCTACCCTCTACTTTGTGAATTCCTTTAAATCTTGCAGTGCGGATAAAAGCCTCGCCAATAGCACTGGGGGCCAACGTGGGATCCCCATAGCCCTTGATAAGCAAATCTGAGTACAGAGTAGTGCCTTGAATGTAGGCATCTCTCTTGACGTAGATTGCCGTCTTGAAGCGATAATTAGGACCGAGCTCCTTCAATGCTGCAAATGTTAGAAGAAGCTTCTCATTCGAAGCAGGGCAAAAGTACTTCTGCGCGTTGTAGTTCATAATCGGAATTCTTTTACGTAGTGATCGTACAGCTATTCCAATATGAGCTCCTACCAGATGATGGAGTTGCAGTAATTGATCCAACACGAGTGAAGATGATTCTTGGAAGGTGGTCCCGCCTACGCTTATTATGCTGAATCCTGTCAATAATGTAATTATAAGTACAAATATGATATGATTCTTAATCATAGAGATGCTCCCCGTAACGCAGTACCTTCATTTGTAAAAGAGAAAAGAGTAAAATGATAGTGAATAGAACATAAGCGAGTGCTGAAGCATATCCCATGTGGAACTTTTGGAACCCCATATTGTAAAGGTAGTAAACTAGGGTTGTGGTAGATCCAATCGGTCCTCCTTGAGTCATCACGAAGATTTCTGAGAAAACCTGGAATGACCTGATGGTATTGATTACTAACACGAAGATAAATGTCGGGCGCAACAAGGGAATAGTGATGCGGAAGAATTGCTGAACGCTAGTAGCGCCGTCAATGTTGGCTGCTTCATAGAGCTCTTCAGGGATGCTCTGTAACCCAGCAAGGAACAAAAGCGTGTAGTAACCGAAGCTTTCCCAGATATCCATTGCCATGATCGCTGGAAGAGCAAAGTGAAGATCCAATAACCAGTTACGTCCCTGAATCCCAAAAAGGTTTAACAAGCTGTTGAGTACTCCAAACGGAGAATAGATGTAGATAAAAATCGTGGCAATTACCACGATCGAAGTTACTGCTGGCATGAAGTAAGTAGCACGAAAAAAAGCACGAAACTTAATTTTCTCATTCAAGAATACTGCTAGAACGACCGCGATTGCAGTTGTGACTGGTATAGTTCCTGTCACAAAGAAAAGAGTGTTTTTTAGAGCGAGCCAGAAGGTCCCATCGGAGAAAATCGTCAGATAGTTGTGGAAACCAATGAATCGAGGTGTTTGTCCATTAATCGGGTTATATTTAGTAAAACTCAAATAAAAGGAGTAAACTATAGGATACAAAGTAAATAAAGCGAAGGAAATAATCCAAGGGGCGAGGAACAATAGCGTACTGGATTTTTGTCTTAAACTTGTTGGTTTCATTACGCTGGAAGAGGTGGGATGTAGTAAGGTTCCATCCCACCTCTTTACTTTCCTTGACTATTTACTGTGTTCCTTGAGGTACTCGGTCAGAATTGCATCCATTTCCTTCTTTGCTTTTGACAAGTTGTCTTTTGCCGATCCACGACCGAGGATGGTTGATTCAATTGCTCCCGTTAAAATCTCTTGTAAATCTACCCAACGCGGGTGAGGCGCTGGTGAAGTAGCGTTCTTCATCTGTTCAATGTATACTTTGAGTTCAGTGTCATTAGGATATTTCGCAATGAGAGCTTTGAGGTCAGGTTTGTAGAACGGGAGTAGTGTTTTAATATGATTGGAAATCAGGTTTCCTTG
>CAZZJU010000018.1:0-21796 GCA_964654805.1 uncultured Thermotogae bacterium
GCCTCCACTTTCCCTTCGATCCCCCGGTCGCCGAAGCCGCCTGGAACCAGGAGTCCGTCTATATCCTGAAGGTACCTTGCCGGACCACCACGCGCCACGTCCTCGGCCGGGATCCATTTCATCTCTACTCTTGTATCATGGGCAATTCCAGCGTGCACAAGAGCCTCACGAATACTCATGTATGAGTCCTCAAGTTCCACGTACTTACCCACAATCCCAACTTTCACTTTCCTCTTCGGGTTCCGCAGCCGGGAGAGTCGCTCCTCCCAAGCAGAGAGATCAGGATCGCGCGGTGGAAGCCCGAGGTGAGCGGAAATTCGCTCGTCAAACCGTTGATCGCGAAGGACGAGCGGTGCAGCGTAGATCGAGTCAAGGTCCGGATCCTCAATGACGTTTTCCACTGGGACGTCACAGAACCGGGCAATCTTCCTGCGTACTCCATCCGGGATCGGACGGTCGCACCGGGCGACGATCGCGTCTGGCTGGATCCCGATCGCCCGCAATTCTTTCACCGAGTGCTGCGTCGGTTTGGTCTTGACTTCGTCGGTGGAAGAAAGACGGGGAAGCAGGGTCAGATGTACGAAAAATGTGTCCTCACGGGGCAGGTCGTCTTTGAGCTGCCGCAGCGCTTCGAGAAACGGAAGGCTTTCGATGTCCCCCACTGTCCCTCCAACTTCGACCACACCAATCTCCGCGTTTTCCAACGGGCGAAGGATAAGCTGCTTAATCTCCTCCGTGATGTGAGGAATCACCTGCACCGTCTTCCCAAGGAATTTGCCCGCCCGTTCCTTGCGGATGACATTCCAGTAAACCAGACCGGTGGTCATGTAGTTATCCGCTGTTAACTCCTCCCCAAGGAACCGTTCATACCGGCCAATGTCAAGGTCGGTCTCACGTCCGTCCCGGGTGACGAACACCTCACCATGCTCGTACGGGTTCATCGTACCAGCATCGAGGTTAAGGTACGGATCGATCTTCTGCAGGCTGACTCGGTAACCACGCAATTTGAACAGTAGTCCGATCGAAGCGGTCACCACTCCTTTACCGAGTCCGGACAGAACCCCCCCGGTGACGAAAATGAGTTTGCGCACACTCCCTCCCATAAAACTAAAACGCTTGTAGAATACAGATTGAAAAAGCATCTTGCAAGGCGGGAAGTGGAAGTTGTTACAAAGTTTGCATCGTGTTATAATGCGGTGCTTAATTCAATTTTTCCCCGCCAAGGGGTAAGAAAGGACCGATCGGGGTATGCTGAGATTAATTCTTGAGATAGTATTTTTCATCGATTCCTTCGCCATGATGGGCCTCATCCTCATGCAGATGAGCGAACACTCCGGCCTCGGAGGAGCATTCGGCGCCGGGATGTCGAGCACTGTCTTCGGTCGGGATGAGACCAAGGACCCGAAAAGAACTTTAACATCCGCAATGGCGGGCGTGTTCTTGCTTTTGGGGTTCGTCCTATCGATCCTGCATTAGAGGACTAAACGCGAGGAGGGGAAATAACGGTGCCGCTAATCGAGGTTAAAGGGCTCAAAACTTATTTCTACACCGAAGATGGTGTGGTGCGGGCCGTGGATGGGGTTGATTTCACAATCGAGCCGGAGCGGACTCTCGGAGTGGTGGGAGAGAGCGGTTGCGGAAAGTCGGTAACCGCTCTTTCTATTATGGGACTTGTGCAGATGCCGCCGGGAAAGATCGAGGATGGTAAAATCCTCTTCCACCATGACGGCAAGGTCACTGACCTCACCAAGCTAAACCCCAAGGGAAGAGAGTATCGCTCAATCCGCGGTGATCAGATCGCCATGATCTTCCAGGAGCCGATGACATCGCTTAATCCGGTGTACACTATCGGAAACCAGATTATGGAAGCGATCATCCTTCACCAGCATCTCAACAAGAAACAGGCGCGAGAGAAAGCGATCGAGATGCTGCGTGCGGTGGGAATACCAGTCCCGGAGCAGCGGGTCGATGAATACCCGCATCAGCTCTCCGGAGGGATGCGCCAGCGTGCGATGATCGCCATGGCATTATCCTGTAATCCGTCGCTTCTCATCGCGGATGAGCCGACGACTGCACTCGACGTGACAATCCAGGCGCAGGTCCTCGACCTGATGAACGACCTGCGCAAAGAGTTCAAGACGGCGATCCAGTTTATCACACATGACCTGGGAGTAATCGCCGACATGGCCGATGACGTCGTCGTCATGTACCTGGGAAAGATCGTAGAGGGCGCGGATGTACGCGAGGTGTTCCACAACCCCAAGCACCCGTACACCCAAGGGTTAATGAATTCAATCCCCTCGCTCGTTTCGAAAAAAGAGCGATTGACGCCGATAAAAGGAGTTGTACCAGACCCGTTCGATGTTCCGGCTGGCTGTGGGTTCGAACCACGCTGTCCGCACGCGATGGAGATTTGCAAGACGAAGGTGCCGCCGCTCAAGGAAGTGGCCCCCGGGCACACGGCAGCCTGCTGGCTGTACGAATAGAGAGGTGATCGCGATTGTCTTCTGATAACATCCTGCTCGATGTTAAGAACCTGAAGAAGTATTTCCCAGTGCGCAAAGGGGTCTTCCGTCGCGTGGTGGCGCATGTAAAAGCGGTCGACGATGTTGACCTATTCATCAAGGAAGGGGAGACCCTCGGGCTCGTGGGGGAGTCAGGATGCGGAAAGACTACGACCGGGCGCACGATCCTGCGGTTGATCGAACCAACTTCCGGTGAAATCCACTTCCGCAGCAAGGCGCTCGCTGAGCCAGGGGAGGAGTACAAGATTGTTGACGTAGCCAAGGCGTCGCGCAAGACGATGAAGCTCCTGCGCCGCGATATGCAGATCATCTTCCAAGACCCGTATTCCTCATTAAATCCTCGCATGACTGTGGGAGCGATCGTGGGAGAGCCGTTGCTCGTGCACCGGGTAGCGAAGGGCAAAGATCGTGAGGAACGGGTGAAAGAGCTATTGGGAGCAGTGGGACTAAAGCCCGACCACATGAAGCGTTACCCACATGAGTTCTCCGGCGGACAGCGCCAGCGTATCGGGATTGCGCGGGCCCTCGCCCTGGAACCGCAGTTGATCGTCGCTGACGAGCCGGTGTCCGCTTTGGATGTATCGATCCAGGCGCAGGTGTTGAACCTGCTCGAGGATTTGCAAAAGGACTTCGGACTGACGTACCTGTTCATCGCCCACGATCTGTCGGTCGTGCGCCACATTTCGGACCGTGTTGCGGTGATGTACCTCGGCAAAGCGGTGGAGCTTGCTGAGACCGAGGAATTATTCACCAACCCCAAGCATCCGTATACCGAGGCGTTGATGTCCGCAGTGCCGGTGCCGGATCCGGACTACGAGGTGGAGCGGATCCTGCTCGAAGGGGATGTACCGTCGCCGGTGAACCCGCCGTCCGGATGCTATTTCCACCCCCGCTGCCGCTACGCCAAGGATATCTGCAAGACTGAGGCACCGGAGTACCGCGATATCGGCGGTGAGCATTTCGTCGCTTGTCACTTCGCCAACGAACTCAAGCTACAGCCGGTGCGCGCCGGATGAAGCTACTCCTGGGAACGAAAAACGCCGGGAAGATCAGAGAACTCAAAGCGTTGCTCTCCGACCTTCCCGGTATCTCCTTTCTGACATACGACGAACGTCCGTTTTCTGTAGTGGAGGAAACGGGAAACACGTTCGAAGAAAACGCCCTCCTGAAAGCGCGGGCGATCTGTGCTGAAACCGGTCTCCCTGTTCTTGCCGAGGACTCAGGGCTCGAGGTCTATGCGCTCGATGGAGCTCCCGGGGTGTATTCTGCCCGATACTCCGGGGAGCCAGTCGACTACGCACGCAATAACGCCCTTCTTCTTAAAAACCTCTCCGGGGTGGCCGACCGCCGTGCCCGGTTTGTAGACGTCGCTGTGCTCCGGCTTCCGGATGGGCGGGAGTACGTGCGCAAGGGAACCCTCACCGGGCGGATCGCTACAGCGCCGTGCGGCAAAGGCGGATTCGGCTATGACCCCCTGTTCATACCTGACGGATACGACAAAACCCTGGCTGAACTGAGCGCGGAGGAGAAGAACCGGATCAGCCACCGCGCACGAGCGATTGCGGCGATAAAGGAAGTCCTCATGTCTCTTCTGGCGGAGGGAGAGTCCGCTGTAGCTCAAGGAGGAGACGGCGCTGTTCGGCGTTGATCCGACGTGGGACCACAACCTGCACTTCGACATAGTGGTCGCCGCGTCCGCGTCCGTTCAACTCGGGCATTCCCTTCCCTCGCAACCTGATCACTGTTCCGGACTGCGTTCCCGGTGGAATCGCCACTGTCTCTTCACCCCATAGCGTTTCTACGCGCACCTTCGCCCCGAGAACGGCTTGGGGATAGTGCACTTTCACCGTCGAATAGATATCGTGCCCTTCGCGGCGGAACTTGGGGTGAGGGATAATCTCAATCACGATATACAGGTCACCGGGCGGTCCGCCGTTCGGCCCCACGTTCCCCTGGCCCTTGAGACGGAGACGGGAGCCATTGTCCACCCCAGCAGGGACGTTGATCGAGATTTTGCTCCGCTCCTTAACCCGGCCCGTCCCGTGACAGCGGTGACACGGCTGTTCGATCACTTCCCCGGTCCCGTTACACTCGGGACAAGTACGCACGGTGACGAAGCTACCCAGCAGGCTCTGCTGGCGATATTCTACCTGGCCGCGGCCATGGCAGGTCGGACATACCCGTTTGCTCGTGCCGGGCTCCATTCCGGTCCCGTTGCAGTGATCACACGTCACAAGCCGCGGTGCGGTAATCCGCATCCGCGTCCCAGTGGCCGCATCTTCCAACGTAATCCGTAGCTTGTACTCGATATCCTCTCCCTGCCTTGCTTGCGTCCGCTGCGTCCGGGTAGAGGTACGTGGCGCACCCTGGCGGAAGAAGAAATCGAAGATATCATCGAACCCGCCAAATCCAAACTCGGACCACGCCTCACGCGCACGGCGAAAATCAGTGCCAGAGAAGTCGAATCCCTGCGTCGGGCCGGCGTGACCGTAGCGATCGTACTGGGCCCGTTTCTCTGGGTCGGAAAGAACCTCGTACGCCTCGGTTGCCTCCTTAAACGCCTCTTCCGCTCGTTTGCGGTCTTCAGGGTTGCGGTCCGGATGAAACTCCTTTGCCTTGCGGCGGTAGGCGCGTTTGATCTCTTCCGGGCTCGCGTCACGGGAGACACCGAGTATCTCGTAATAATCTCGCTTGGTCACGCCGCCCCCTTTTTCCCATCAACTGTGGTCTAAGGACGCATTTTACTTATTATCGTCCTTGTCCTCATACTCTGCGTCGACGTAATCACCGGGCTGAGGTTCTTTATCGTCGGATGATGAGCTTGTTCCACCAGTCTGCGCCGATGACGCCTGTTTGTACGCCTCCGCTCCGAGCTGTTGCGCGCTCTTGGTCAACTCTTCCATCGCACGGCGCAGTTCGTCAACCGACGCATTTTGGGAAAGTTTCTCCTTGAGTCGGCGAATCTGATCCTCGATTTCGGCGCGCTTAGCCTGCGATACCTTGTCCCCGAGTTCGTTCAACGCCTTCTCGGTCGAGTAGACGAGCTGGTCAGCCCGGTTGCGCACCTCGACTGCCTCGGCCCGGCGTTTGTCCTCCTCAGCGTGCTCTTCAGCCTCACGGCGCATCCGCTCGATCTCCTCTTCAGTAAGACGCGAGGTCTCCTTGATCGTGATTGATGCGCTCTTTCCGGTCGCCTTGTCCTTCGCAGTCACGTGCAGGATTCCGTCGGCGTCAATGCTGAACGTCACGTCAATCTGCGGCACCCCGCGCGGGGCCGGCGGCAGCCCAGTCAGTTGGAACTTGCCGAGGGACTTGTTGTCCGCCGCCATCTTCCGTTCCCCCTGCACGACGTGGATCTCCACGCTCGACTGGTTGTCCTCGGCCGTGGTGAACGTCTTTGTCTTCTCGGTCGGGATGGTCGTGTTCCGCTCAATGAGCGGGGTGGCGATCCCACCGAGGGTCTCAATGGAGAGCGTCAGCGGTGTCACGTCGAGCAACACGATCTCGTCCACTTCACCAGCAAGTACTCCGCCCTGGATCGCCGCACCACACGCCACGACTTCGTCCGGGTTAATCTCCTTGTTAATCTTTCCCGGAATGCGGGCCGCTATCAGCTCCTGTACCTTGGGAATGCGGGTCGATCCGCCGACCAGCACCACCTGGTCGATATCGTCCGCCGTCTTCCCCGCCGCCTTGAGGGCGTTGTTTACAATATCCATCGTCCGATTGAGGTAATCCTCGATCATCTGCTCGAACTTGGCCCGAGTGAGCTTGCGCTCCAGGTGCTTCGGCCCGCTGGAATCGGCGCTGATGTACGGCAGGTTGATCGTCGTCTCCATGCGGCTTGATAGTTCCTTCTTCGCCGCCTCGGCCGCATCCTTCAATCGTTGCATTGCAGACGGATCCTTAGTCAGGTCAATCCCGGTATCGGCGCGGAACTCATCCACAAGCCAGTCCATAATCCGACGGTCGAAGTCGTCACCGCCAAGCTGGGTATCACCGTCGGTCGCCACTACCTCAAACACCCCATCTCCGATCTCGAGGATCGAGACGTCGAACGTTCCGCCACCGAGGTCATAGACAAGGATCGTCTGTTCATCTGACTTGTCCAACCCATAGGCAAGAGCGGCTGCGGTCGGCTCGTTGATGATCCGCATCACCTCAAGGCCGGCGATCTTACCCGCGTCCTTCGTCGCCTGACGTTGCGCATCGTTGAAGTACGCCGGAACAGTGATAACTGCCTTCTTCACCTTGCCACCAAGGTGGGCCTCGGCGTCCGCCTTCAGTTTCTGCAGGATCATCGCCGAGATCTGTTCCGGTGTGTACTCCTCAACTTTCCCGTTAATCTCGATCCGTACCCGGTAGTCAGTTCCCATCTTGCGCTTAATCGAGGAGACCGTGCGTTGCGGGTTGGTAATCGCCTGGCGCTTGGCCAGCCTACCGACGAGCCGTTCACCTGACTCGGTGAACGCGACCACAGACGGGGTCACTCGCTCGCCCTCCGCGTTAGTAATCACTTCCGGGCTACCACCCTCGAGCACGGCCACGCACGAGTTGGTGGTACCCAAATCTATCCCAATGATCTTCTCTTTAATCTTCTCCGCCATTTTCATCCTCCTTAGTTTCAGTCTTCCCTTTGCTCACTTTCACCTTGCTCGGCCGAAGGACCCGCCCATGTCGCATGTAACCGCGCTCGAACTCTTCCAGGATCACGTTGCGCTCCTTCTCGCTCTCCACGCTCAGGAGCGCCTCGTGCAGCGCCGGGTCGAACAGGGCCCCTTCGGCCTCTATCGGTGTTATTCCTTTCTGTTTCAGAATCTGGTCGAACTGGGCGAAGATCCTCTCCACCCCCTCGATGAACGATTGCGCGTCGTTGTTCCCGCTGTAGCTGGCGAACGCGCGTTCAAGGTTATCGTACAGGGGGAGGAAATCGAGAATCTCCCGATCGGAGATGCGCTCTTCCAAGCTCGCCATGTCACGCAGGACTCGCTTCTTGTAATTCTCAAACTCGGCCTGCAGGCGCTTTAGCCTATCGATGTAAGAGCGGATCTCCTCATCTTTTTTAGCCAGGAGCTCATCCTGATTCTCCTTCTCCTGGCTCTCCACCTTCTCCTCTTCCTTCTTATCGGGTTTATCGTTCAATTTCTTTTCATCCGTCATTTCTTCCTCCTAAATCCCTTCTGCAGGATGCAACAAGGAGCGCTTCCAGTCGATTGGCGATGTAGCTCGTTGCCGATAGCGCTCGGCTGTAGTCCATCCATAACGGAGCGATAACTCCGAGTACCCCAGAATATGGGCGGTAGTCGCAGGTGATAACACTGAACTCCTCCAGACCAGGGAGACCAAAGTCACCCACGTTCACTACCAACCCGTTCTTGTCACCGCGGCTCGCTCGGACGGCTTCGATGAACTTTTCCTCGTCCTGCACTGCGTGGATCAGCCCAACCAGCCGGTCGAGCGCCTGATCCGGCACCACCTCACGCAGGTCGTCTACCATGTTGAGCAACCCTTCTAAGTACAGGCGCTCCCGCACTCGCCGCTCAAGGAGCCGGCGCATCACGAGCAAGGCCACTCGGACAGAACGGTCGTACCACCCCTCCGGAGCCTCGTTCCCGGCCGCGGCGCGCACATCATCCAAGGTCATCCCCCGCAGGGTATCGTTGATCACCCCCATCGCCCGTGTCACTTCCTCTTCGGTCAAATCAAATTCGAGCGGGATTAGTCCGTGCTCGACCACCCCAATCTCGGAGATGACCACCAGGAGCACCAACCGTGGTTCCATCGGAACAAGGACCACCCGATCGAGCCGCATCTGTGCCCATTGCGGTGGGACGACGAACCCGGCGTAACCAGTGATGTTCCCGAGCAGGAACGCAGTTTGCCGCATCGTCTCTCCCACCTCCAGACAGCGGACCTGATAGGCCTCCACCACCTCTCGTCGCTCCTTCTTGGTGAGCTCGGACAGGTCAAGGAGCCAATCGACGAAGAACCGGTACCCCTTCTTCGTCGGGATCCGCCCGGACGAGGAGTAGGGCTTCTCGATGTACCCCGCCGCCTCGAGGGCGTTCATCTCATTTCGCACCGTGGCCGAACTCACCCGCAGGCCATAGTCCTCAAGGATCATACGTGAGGACACAGGTTCACGGTGGCGGATGTACCGGTCCACAATCTCTTTTAAAATTAATCTACGGCGTTCGGAAAGCTCCTCCATCATTTTAGCACTCTCACATCCTGTTTGCTAAATCATAGCCCAAATAGGCCGTTTTGTCAACGCTCACCACAGGATTACACGTTGCTACAGTTCGCCAATATCGGTACCATCCTTTGTTCTTTGGAGATGACTTGTACCCTCGCAGGCCAGGGTGGAGACGGGATGCGAACTTATTTGATCTTTATATGGCACGGGATCTTTCTCTCGTTTACGATGGCAACGATCGATTTTAACACTGTCTTTCCCTCCCTTATCACGGATCTCGGAGGTTCTAAGGTCATATTCGGACTACTGTATTCCACACTCCTCGGAGCGCCATACCTGTTCAATCTCCTTTTCGGACATTACATCCACAAACACATCTTTCGCAGAAAGTTTCTGTTGATCGGTATCTACCTGCGCGGATTGTCGTTTTTCGGGATGGCAGCAGTAACTTACTCCTTGGCGGTACACGCACCGAGAACCGTAATAGCCAGCTTTTTCTTCTGGACATTCCTGTTTTCAGTCAGCGGTGGATTCGCCGGAATCTCATACACCGATATCATCGGTAAGTTGGTCCCTCCGACGGAGAGGGGAAAGTTGTACGCTGCTAAGCAATTCACGAGCAGCATAGCGGCATTCATCGGCGGTTTGATCGTCACTGGTGCGTTCAGCACCACTAACCTGCCATTTCCTGCTGACTACTCTTTGGTATTAGGAATGGGAGGATTGGGGCTGGTCATCGCGGCGATCGCCTTCTGGTTCATCCGGGAACCGCCGTCTCCAGCAGTTTCGGATAACCAGGTTTCGTTCTGGGCACTCCTACGCCAGATTCCAAAGATGTTGGGAAAGAACCAGGAGTTCATGCGGTTTATCATCGTGCAAAATCTCACAAGCTTCAGCCTGATGGTGATGCCGTTTTACATGGTGTTTGCCAAGGAACATTTCAGAGTGGCTGACAGCTACATCGGCCGTTACCTTTTGTTCCAGATCGCCGGGGCAGTTTTATCGAACATCGTGTGGGGATTTATATCGAATAAGCACGGCCCGAAAACCGTAGTGCGGACCTGCGTTGCCCTCGGAGGATTGATCCCGCTTGCGGCAGTAGGAGCAGCGTATATCGGACCAAACGCGTTTGCTGCCGTCTTCTTTCTTGTCGGCTTCGTTCGCAGCGGAAGGCAGGTCGGATTCGATCCCTACACCCTAGAGATCGTCCCGGAAAAAGAGAGACCCGTCTACTTAGGAATCCAAGGCACACTCAACGTACTCATTGTCGTCATGCCGTTCCTCGGCGGGGTGCTCATTCACCTGTGCGGGTATTACCCGGTGTTCATCCTTACAGCAACGATGATGGGGCTCGCACTCGCGCTGCTTGTCCGCGATAATTCCGCCTCGGCCACGGGATGTTGAAAGCGCTCTTTCCGTTCGGTATCATTCCCCCATCGATTGGACAATATGTCAGGAGGTGCTTCCGCACGTGGAAGCTCGAGCGAGATTACCGAAAAAAGTTGGAGATGCCATTCACGCAGTGGGAAGGCGGAAGAGGGCAGTAGCTCGCGTTTATTTGCGAGAGGGCGAAGGAGTGATCCTCGTCAATGGACGCCCGGCAGAGGAATACTTTGCCTCCTACCTCGAGGCGCCGTCCCACTTGGAAAAGACACTGAAGCAGCCGTTCTATGTGACCGGCACTGTGGGAAAGTACGACGTGAAAGCACGGGTGAACGGCGGTGGTTATACCGGGCAACTTGAAGCAATCCGCCTTGGAATCGCACGTGCCCTCCTCGGAGTGACCGAGGAATACAGGGCCCCGCTCAAAAAAGCCGGCCTGCTCACCCGTGACGCCCGCGAAGTGGAGCGTAAGAAGTACGCCCACCGCAAGGCGCGCAAGAGCGAACAGTACTCCAAGCGTTAGTGGAGAGTGCAATGAAAAAAGGAATCCACCCGGAGATGAAGCGTACCGTAATCCACTGCGCCTGCGGAGCGGAGTTTGAGACGCTGTCCACAGTGGAAAACATGCGCGTCGATATTTGCTCCAAGTGTCACCCATTCTTCACGGGCGAGGAGCGGTTTGTCGACACAGAAGGGCGCGTGGAGCGGTTCCAGCGCAAGTACGGGAAGAAGGAATAGGCAATGCCGCCGGTCGGCGGTCAGGCGATAATCGAAGGTGTCATGATGCAAAACGGCGACCGCGTTGCGGTCGCCGTTCGCCGTCAATCTGACGGTGTGATCATCGTCCGCGATATCCCTGTCCGGAAACGGTTTCGCAAGTTCGGCGAGATTCCGTTCATCCGCGGGTTGTTCCGTCTGTACGATATGTTGGCCCTGGGACTACGTGCCCTCAACATGTCAACAAAGCTCGCATTCCCCGAGGAGGAACAGCTTGGTAAGGGTGAGTCATGGCTTACCTTTGGGCTCGCCATCATCCTCGCCGTCGGTGGGTTTATTGTCCTTCCCCTGTACTTGGCGAATAGCGTACCCGGTCTGCGTACAGGAAACTCGATCCTGTTCAACCTCGTCGAAGGATTGATTAGAATCGTCTTTTTCCTCGCATATCTATTTGTCATTTCGCGACTGAAGGATATTCACCGCGTTTTTCAATACCATGGCGCGGAACACAAGACGGTTTATACCTACGAGGCAGGTGAAGAGCTGACAGTGGAGAACGCGCGCAAGTATACAACCCTTCATCCCCGCTGCGGCACGGCATTTCTGATGATCGTGCTCGTGATTTCAATCCTCGTCTTCTCGATCGCCGGAAATCCAACTCTATGGCTAAAAATTCTTTCCCGCCTCCTCCTTCTCCCGATCGTCGCCGGGATCTCTTACGAGGCGCTCCGGTTCAGCGGGGGGAACTACGAGAAATTCTGGGTGCGTCTCCTCACTAAACCTGGTCTGTGGATGCAGAAACTGACGACCGCTGAGCCGACCGACGATATGCTCGAGGTAGCGATCGCTGCTCTCAAACGGGTCACGGAGCCGCTGCAGGAGGTGCAAGCTCAGATGGAAAGCGAAGGAGACGCGGTAAGCGATAAGGGCGAGCTTTCTCCGAGTACTAAGTGACGGAACGCCCCGCAGGCGGCGATCATCGCCGCATTGTCAGTACAGTATTTTACCGGCGGGAAGAAAACCGTTACACCGCGTGACTTCCCGTCCTCTATCAACCGTGCGCGCAGGTGGCGGTTCGCTGCTACACCCCCAACAACGACGAGTTTTCTCAAGTGATACCTGCGGGTTGCCTCTATCGCCTTCTTGGCCAGTACATCGACCACGCTCGCCAGGAACGACGCTGCAATATCTTTGATATCAACCGAGGGGTGTTTCTTGAGGTAGTACAAAACCGAGGTCTTCAGACCAGCAAAGCTGAAGTCAAACCCCGGGGAAGATATGAGCGGACGCGGAAAGTCGATCGCGGCCGGATCACCTTCAGCCGCCAATCGGTCGATCTCCGCTCCCGCTGGATAGTCGATCCCAAGCATCTTGCCCACCTTATCCAACGCTTCACCGGCAGCGTCATCGACCGTCGTTCCAACAAGCTGATATTCCCCGTACTTGCTCACTTTGATGAGGGCGGTGTGCCCACCGGAGACGAGGAGCCCCATAAATGGAGGCGGATCGTCCGGATAGGCTAATCGGTGAGCGAAGAGATGCCCCTCCAGATGGTTTACTCCGATGAACGGAACATCACGTCCGAATGCGATCCCTTTGCCATAGGACAGCCCGACGAGAAGCGGGCCGATCAACCCAGGACCGTAGGTAGCGGCAACTAGTGAGAGATCGGAAAATTCGATTCGTGCTTCCTCCAACGCTTCCTTGACCAGATACGGCAGCTTGCGCAAATGATCGCGGGAGGCGGCTTCAGGAACTACCCCACCGTAACGGGCATGAATATCCACTTGGGAATATACGAGATTCGCCTTCAAATCAGCCTGCCCACGCAGCACGGCTACCGCAGTCTCGTCACAAGAGGTTTCGATTCCAAGCGTGTAGAATTCGTCCATCATCGAATGTATTCGGGTTTCAAAACCGCAATGTAGGGAAGGTTGCGGTAGAGCTCGGCATAGTCCATTCCGTAGCCAACTATGAACTCATCCCTCTCCATCGTGAACCCAACGTAATCGATCTCAACCGGCACTTCTCGGCGCGCCTGTTTATCAATCAAGGTACAGATACGGATCGACGCTGGATCCCGCGCCGCGAAACCGCGGCGTAGATAGTCTATCGTATGCCCGGTATCGATAATATCTTCCACGATCAGTACATCCCGTTGGTATATCGGACGATCGAGGTCTTTAATCAACCGCACCGCGCCCGGTGATGTCCCGTTCCCATAAGAGGAAACGCAGATAAAGTCGTATTCCACCTCCGTGGGTATCCGGCGGATCAGGTCAGCCATGAACACCATCGCCCCATGTAATACGCACACGAGCATCGGCGGGCGCCCGTGAGGATCTTTGGCACATCCAGCTCTCGTATAGTCATGCGATATCCTCTCCCCAAGCTCTGCTACTCTCTGTGAGATCTGCTCTGCAGAAAATAAAACCTTTTCCATCCGCTCTTCGATCGGCTGTATGTTCATCTCCCTCGCCTCGGTTTCAAGAAAGAAACTCCGTAAGTTTCCACGTTCGCGGAGAAAAAGCAACCCTCGCTTGACCGAATGACCGTGCTTCGTCATACTAATTTTATGAGGGGGTGCAGTTATGAAAGAGCTGGTCGTGCTGGTGGGACTTCCGGGGTCAGGCAAAACGAGTTTTAGAAATCGTCATCCCGAATGGGCGGTGGTATCCAAGGACGAGATAAGACGGAATGTATTCCATTGTGATTTCGATCTTGAATATGAAGACGCAGTCAATAGGATATTCGCTGCCATGCTGGTTGAGACGGTTGATTCTCCGGCTCAAGTGGTGTGCGTTGATAATACTAATCTCACCCGCGCCGAGCGCGCCCCGTTGATCGAAGTGGCAAAAATTTCCGGTCGGCTTCCTATCGCCTATGTAATGCCACTTCTTCCTTTGAAAACCCTGTATGCACGCAAGCTTCAGCAGCTCAAAGAACTCTCCCAGGCCCGGCCGGACATTCGCATAGGAGGGTTTCCCGAGGAACGGTACGAGATGATGTACCACCGTTACGAAGAAGTGAGTAAGGAAGAGGGGTTTGCTCGGGTATTCCGCAATGTGGATGTAAGCCCGGCTAAACGGCTCCGGCGTCAGCGCCGTACCCGCGCGAGGACCATTGACAAGCTTGAACCGCTTCCGCTGTTCGTACAATAAGTGAGGGTTTACCCTGATTAGACTCCAACGCTCGCAACCGACCGGTCCTGTGTTATTTGAAGCGCGTCCGCAAAGTTGGTATTCCTTAACGTATGGCAGCGATAATCTCTTTACTGATAGTCGTCGCTCTGTCGCTTTTGATCACCCGAATCGCGACTGTGGCGCTCACCCTGACCGGGTTGTCCAGGGAAGTAGCTCGGTTTCAAGCCCGGTCAGCGTTCAGCGGAGTCGGGTTTACCACCAAAGAATCCGAGCAAGTGATGCACCATCCGGTGCGACGGCGCATCGTGCTTCTTCTGATCCTGCTCGGAAATGCTGGTGTAGTTACCGCCCTTGCCTCACTGGTCATTTCGTTCACCAACTTTAAGGAAGGGCAGTGGCTTCCCCGGTTGCTGGCTCTCATTGGAGGATTGGCACTCCTATGGGCAATCGCTGCTAGTAAGCTGATCGACCGTTGGCTGTCGCGATTGATCGGTTGGGCGCTCAAGCGCTGGACTCACCTCGATGTGCGTGATTACGCAGCTTTGCTTAACCTGTCGGGAGAATACCGTGTCGTCGAGTTGCAGGTCAAACCGAGCGACTGGCTTGCCAATAGAAAACTATCCGAGCTCAAGCTGCGGGACGAAGGGGTTCTGGTGTTAGGGATTCACAAGGCGGATGGAACCTACATCGGAGCTCCCCGGGGGCATACGAAGATCCATCCGGATGACATGCTTGTTCTCTACGGTCGGGCATCGGTCCTATCCGAGCTCGATGCACGCAGGAGAGGGCGTGCTGGGGATCGTGCCCACGCCGCGGCGGTGGAAGCCCAGAAAGAGATCTTGCAAGAAGAAGCCAAGAGCTGAAACCATAAAACGCTGCCACCGGTGACCGTATGGTATCCTGGCGGGCCTTGCATTACATTAAGCGGATCCCTACAATCCGGATCCGAGGTGTTTTTTATGCCAGAGCAAGTTAGACGAGAAATGATCGAGCACATGGATCGTACCATAGAGGTACTGAAGGCTAACCTGGCTAAGGTGCAGACCGGTCGGGCGAACCCGGCGATGATTGAGGACGTAACCGTCGATTATTACGGGACCCCGACCCCGCTCAAGCAACTGGCGACGATCGTTGCCCCTGACCCCGATCTCCTGGTGGTACAGCCGTACGATAAAACGCAGATGGGAGCGTTTGAAAAGGCGATTCTCGCTGCCGATCTTGGTCTCAATCCGACAAGCGATGGACGCGTGATTCGCATCAAAGTTCCCAAGCTTTCAGAAGAGCGGCGAGAGGAACTGATCCGAATCATTAAAGCCAAAGGAGAAGATGCCAAAGTGGCATTGCGCAATATCCGCCGGGAGGCAAATGAAAAGCTCGATCGTATGAAAGACGCGGGTGACATATCCGAAGACGACTATCATCGGTACCGGGAGAAGAACGACGAAACGATCCACGAATACACGAAGAAAATAGACGAACTCGTCGAAGAAAAGAGCAAACAACTGCGCGTCATCTGAACAGCCCGGGACGGTTAAAATGAAACAAGTTTCTCGGATCGGCTTTGTCGATATCTTCCGCCTGCGAATAGTGTGGCCGGTGATCGTCGTCGGAGCGGGTAGTCTAGCTGCAACAGGGCACTGGGATATGGCCGTCGGCACATTGATCGGCGGAGGTCTATTTACCCTGAATTCGTTTTTCATTTATGAAACGGGAAAATCGTTACTTGCCGGTGATAGCAGGACACGAAGTGGTTTCATCGCTGCCTTCGCCCCTTTGGGACGACTGGCGTTCTTGGGGATAGCCTTCGCTGGAATCTCAACTATCGGACAGATGATGCTGTTCGCGGCAATGGGCGGGATGCTGCTCGGGCAGGTGCTTATCCATATGGGATACCTGTGGCGCAAGGAGGTGTCAAATTGTCCGGAAACCTAGGAGAAAAGCTTATTCTCCACATCCCGATCGGTGGGGGAGGAATAGATATTGATTTCATCACGATCATCATAAGTTGGGTCGTAATTGCTATTCTAATCGGGCTAACTTTCTTGTTTCGCCGCGGGCTCCGCCAACCGATCGAAGAGAAGCCAAGCCGCGTTCAGGTGCTGCTTGAGGCCACAATAGATTTCATTCAGGGGCAGCTCACTTCCAATTTTGCCTCCGAGAAACTGGCGCGGGAGCTCTTTCCATTCATTGCTACGCTCTTCCTGTTCGTGCTATTTTCCAACTGGATCTCCGTGATCCCCTACCTCGACTCGCCCACAAAAGACCTGAATGTGCCGCTCAGTTTCGCTCTCTTGGTCTTCGTCTTGTCCCAGTTTTATGCTGTACGGATGAAGGGATTACGCAAGTATTTGAAGGGATTCATCGAACCATACCCGTTTATGCTCCCGCTCAACATAATCGGAGAAATAGCAAAGCCCTTGTCTCACTCGTTCCGTTTGTTTGGGAACATGTTTGGCGGAGCAACAATGCTCGCTATCTTGTACTCGTTCATCTATACTGCATGGGGGTTCCCTCTTATAATTATGGGATTCTACGGACTGTTTGAAGGCGGTATTCAAGCGTTTGTATTTGCCATATTGGCCGTCGCGTACATAAACGTCGCGGTAGAAACTTAACATAAGGAGGAAATATGCTGCAGGAAGCACAGCAGGTAGTAAGTGGAATATCCGGAGCGGACATCGCCACCGCGGCCAAGTACATCGGGGCGGGAATCGCAATGGGGCTCGGAGCGATCGGCCCAGGTGTTGGAGAAGGAATCGCTGCCGCACATGCCCTCGATGCGATGGCACGCCAACCGGAGATGGAAGGGGCTCTTCTGCGTACAATGGTCCTCGGACAGGCGATCACTGAATCAACGGGAATCTACTCGCTTCTGATCGCGATTGTACTTCTGTTTGTAATGAAGTAGGGAGGCAAGGTGGAATTTTTCTGGGGGAAGGTCGTAAAGAACATTAACTGGACCTTCATCGCCAATCTCGTAAACTTCGCCGCGCTTCTCTACCTCATGCGGCGGTTCCTGTACAAACCAGCGCTCGATTACCTCGACCGGCGCAGAGAAATGATCGCTTCTCGTATGGAAGCAACACGGAAAGCTCAGGAGGAAGCGGAGAAACTTGTTGCACAACGCGAGGAAGCGTTGAAACAAGCGTTCGAACAGGCGCAAAAGACAGTAGAAGAGGCACGGACGCAGGCTGAGGAGATCATCACCGCAGCAAAGGACCAAGCAAAAGTCGAGGCAGCACGGATCATCGAGGCAGCACGTCGCGAGGCAGAGAAAGAGCGAGCGGAGATGGAGAAAGAACTCCGCCGCGCTTATGCGGAGCTCGCAGTGATGGGAGCAGCGAGGGTTCTTGACCGTGAGGTAAAGATAGAAGATCACCGCAAGCTCCTCGATGAGCTTCTCGCAGAAGTCGATGCTGAAGCGTCACGACTCAAGTCATGAAATCCAAAGAGATCGCACGTCGTTACGCCGAAGCACTGTACGAGTTGGCACGGGAAGAAGGCACCGTGGACGAGATTGAAACCGCATACAGCCAAGTGGCAGAGGCCCTAAATGCGGTCCCTGATGCGTTGCGTTTCCTAACCCATCCGCTCGTGCCGCGGATTGACAAACTTTCATTCATTGACAAATCGTTCCCGAATGTGCCGAAGTACCTGCGCAACCTTTTACACCTGTTAGTAAAAAACGGCCGCGAGGGATACATTACCCTGATCTATAACGAGTTCCGAGCCCTGCGCGGTGAGCGGGAGAATATAGCGCGGGTAAAACTGGCAACGGCAAAACCGCTTTCCCAAGCCGACAAAGCAAGATTAATGGAGCATCTGACAGCGGCGCTCGGAAAGCGGGTGGAAATCGAGGAACGGGTCGAGCCTGATCTGCTCGGCGGCGTCCGTCTTGAGATCGGTGGTAAAGTTATCGATGGGACGCTGCGGGCTAAACTTGCGCAATTGCAGGCAGTGCTCGCTGGAGAATAAGGAGGATAAACGTTGCCTGGAACGCGGAAAGATGAAATCAGCGCTATTCTGAAAGAACAGATTAAGGGGTTCGACTACGACCTCCAAATGCGGGAGGTCGGGGTGGTTGTGGAAGTGGGGGACGGGATTGCCCGTGTGTACGGATTGCAGGACGCGATGGCCTCAGAGATCGTCCAGTTCCCAAACGATGTGTTCGGCCTTGTCCTCAACCTGGAAGAGGAAAGCGTCGGGGTTGCTCTGTTCGGGGAGAGTGAGCTTGTTCAGGAGGGCGATGAAGTCCGGCGCACCGGCCGCGTCTTGGAAACGGTGGTTGGCGAGGCCCTCCTCGGCCGAGTGGTCGACCCCCTCGGCCGCCCCAAGGACGGGAAAGGCCCGATAAAATCTGATAAACGCCGCAAGGCAGAGATCAAAGCTCCGGGAGTGATCGAGCGCCAACCGGTGAACACGCCGCTTCAGACCGGGCTTAAGTCGATCGACGCCCTCACTCCGATCGGCCGCGGCCAGCGCGAGCTGATCATCGGGGATCGGCGCACTGGAAAAACGGCGATCGCCGTGGATACGATCATCAACCAAAAAGGGAAAGATGTGTACTGCGTGTACGTGGCAATCGGACAGAAGTCGTCTACCATCGCCCGTGTGGTCGACGCCCTCGAACGGCACGGGGCAATGGAGTACACGATTGTCGTTGCCGCTGAAGCGCACGATCCTACTCCGATGCTCTATCTCGCCCCGTACGCCGGATGCGCGATGGCCGAGTACTTCATGTACAACGGTAAGGACGCGTTCATCGTGTACGACGATTTGTCCAAGCACGCCGTCGCCTACCGCGAGATGTCACTTTTGCTCCGTCGGCCGCCAGGACGAGAGGCCTACCCCGGAGACATTTTCTATACCCACTCGCGCCTGCTCGAGCGGGCAGCCCGGCTCTCCGATGAGCATGGAGGTGGTTCGCTAACCGCGTTCCCGATCATCGAAACCAAGGCCGGGGACATTACCGCATATATTCCGACAAATGTAATCTCAATCACCGATGGACAGATCTACTTGGAAACTGACTTGTTCAACCAGGGATTCCGCCCGGCAATCAACGTGGGATATTCAGTCTCCCGTGTCGGAGGGGCAGCGCAGATAAAGGCGATGAAGCAGATCGCTGGTGAGCTCCGGCTGGAGCTATCACAGTACCGCGAGCTCGCGGCGTTCGCCGAGTTCTCCGCCGATCTGGATGAGGCGTCTAAGGCCCAGCTCGCCCGTGGTGACCGGCTGATGGAGATCCTCAAGCAGGACCAGTATGCTCCGATGCCGGTGGAGGATCAGGTCCTCGCCCTGTACGTGGGGGTGAAGAACCACCTCGCTGACATCGAGGTCTCCCAGGTGCGCCGGTTCGAGGAAGGATGGCTCCGGTTCCTCCATTCTGAGCACGAAGAGATATTCGAGGAACTGCGGGACAAGCAGGAGTTCACCGAAGAGATCGAAGCGAAGCTGGAAAAAGCAGTGCGGGAGTTCAAGGAACGATTCGGAGGATAAGTGGCCCAGAACGTACGCACGATCAAACGGCGGATTGCCAACATCGAGAACATTCGCCAGATAACCAAGGCGATGAACGCTATCGCTATGACTAAGCTGACGCGGATGAAGCGGCGGCTGGAACCAATGCGGCCCTATGTGGCAGACTTGGAACGGTTCATCGCTCATCTGCTCGCTCAGGCCTCGGAAGGTGCGCCATTGCATCCTCTCATGACGAATAATAAATCCGATGCTGTCGGTATCCTGGTCATTAACGCCGACCGCGGCCTATGTGGCCGGTTCCAAGGGGAGATCAACCGCGCAGCCGAAGAGCTACTTGCGCGAGAAAATGGCCGGGGAAAGATACTCGCCGGCGGAGAGAAAGCGCGGTCGTATTTTTCCTCCCGTCGCCGAGTAGAAGTGCTGCGCGTTTATCCGCACCTCTACGAAGAGCCTACACCACAGGCGGCACAACGTATTGCGAAGGATGTCATCGAACTCTACACCAACGGGAAGATCGGCCGGTTGATCGTAGTGGGTATGCAGTTCGTCTCTGACCTCGCCCAGCGAGTGGTCACCGAGGAACTCCTTCCGATCAGGATTCCGCCCCAGGGAGGGGAAGCGATCATTGAGCCAGGTGATCTCTCCGAGATGCTCGCAATCGCCCTGCCGCTCTACATCGAGGGGAAGATATTCGGAACACTCATCGAAACGAAGACAAGCGAACATGCAATCCGCCGACAGGCGATGAAGAACGCAACTGATAATGCTGATGACCTGCTGACTGTGCTCACCCGGTTCTATCACAAAGCGCGCCAGCAGTCGATCACGCGTGAGATCGCGGACATCGTTGGCGGAGCGGAGGCACTCAGGGAGTGAGGAATCGAGTGATTGAGCGATTGGGGGATTGATTGAGAGATTGAGTGAACGATTGGGGGATAGATAACTATGGATGAGAAAGGGATTGGACGGATAACCGAAATAAAAGGGCCGGTGATCGACGCCCGATTTGAGAAAGGGAAATTGCCGCGGGTGAACGACGCTCTTTTGATAAAGCGCGATGGAGAGCCCGACTTGATCCTCGAAGTGGCACAGCACCTGGGGGACGATATAGTGCGGGCGATCGCCATGGATTCAACTGACGGATTGTCCCGTGGAATGGAAGTGATCAACACCGGCGGACCGATTACCGTACCGGTCGGACCGGAAACACTGGGACGGATGGTCAATCTGACGGGCGCACCGATCGATGAACTGCCTCCGATCAAGGCGAAAAAGTATTATTCCATCCACCGCCCCGCTCCCTCTTTGCTTGATCAGGAGACCGAGACCGAGGTCTTTGAGACCGGGATCAAAGTAATCGACCTCATCGCTCCGTTCCCCAAAGGAGGAAAGATCGGGCTGTTCGGCGGAGCCGGGGTGGGCAAGACCGTGCTCATCATGGAGCTGATCCGATCGATCGCCTACGAGCACCAGGGTTATTCCGTGTTCACAGGCGTGGGGGAGCGCACCCGTGAAGGAAACGATCTATATCTAGAGATGAAGGAAGCAGGGGTACTTAAGAACACCGCGCTTGTCTACGGCCAGATGAACGAACCGCCCGGAGCGCGGTTCCGCGTTGGACTCACCGGAGTGACCCTTGCCGAATACTTCCGCGACGAAGAGGGAAAAGACGTGCTCCTGTTTATCGACAACATCTTCCGGTTCGCCCAGGCAGGAAGCGAGGTCTCGGCCCTGCTCGGCCGCATGCCGTCCGAGGTTGGGTACCAGCCGACCCTAGCGACCGAGATGGGGGAATTGCAGGAGCGAATCACCTCGACGAAGAAAGGCTCGATCACATCGGTGCAGGCGATCTACGTCCCGGCCGACGATCTGACCGACCCGGCGCCAGCAACCGTATTCTCCCATCTCGATGCTGCGATTACCCTGTCGCGCGACATCGTAGAAAAGGGAATCTATCCGGCCGTCGATCCGTTGCAGTCGAACTCGACGATGCTCGACCCGCACGTCATCTCCCACGAGCACTACCGGGTGGCACAGCGCACCCTGGAGGTACTGCAGCGCTACGAGGACCTGCGCGATATAATCGCCATCATGGGGATGGACGAGCTCTCCGAGGAGGATAAGCTCGCCGTGCGCCGTGCCCGCAAAGTACAGCGGTTCATGTCGCAACCATTCCACGTTGCCGAGCAGTTCACCAACCGCCCCGGTGCGTACGTAAAGCTCGAAGACACGATCAAGGGATTCGGAATGATCGTCGACGGCAAGCTCGATGACGTTCCGGAACAGGCATTCTACATGGTGGGAACGATCGACGAAGTCCTCGAACGGGCAAAGGCGATGGGCGAAACAAC
>CAZZJU010000019.1:0-21484 GCA_964654805.1 uncultured Thermotogae bacterium
GGTTTTATACCGATGTGCGCCCATGAATTCGGACGCCCGCAGGATGAGGTCGTTGTCCTCGAGGAGCATTGATGGCTCACAGGTACGGTAACCGTGGGCGAGCCCGTAGGAGAGGACGTCGTGGAACAGCACGGCGTCGACCCCGAGCTTCCGGAATTTCGGCCTAATCCCGAAGAACATGAGCCTGGTTTTCTTGATCCGCCGCCGGGTGAGGAGAAGCCGGGCGATCCGGGCGAGGTCGGTATCGAGGAGAGGATTCCAACGGGGCCGGAACGGAACGTTTGGGTCGGGAAGTGCACCGAGGACCGCCGCGAGCTCTCCATCCACCGTGGCGAACCGAATCAGCCCGGGATCGGCCACCAGAGCGAGGCTCTCCGCCATCGCTGCTGCCTCCGAGTCGGTGAGCGGCAGGAACCCCCAGTTATCCGCCCACGCTTCGTTGTAGATCTCGACGATCAGATCTACTTCCTCCCGCACGCGGGACATATTAGCAGGGCGGGTCTTGATGTTCCTACGGTTTTTCACCTGTTTGACGAGGCTGTTCAACCGCTCGTTGGTCCATTCGGAGTCGAACTCGATCCAGTAGGCGTGATAATCCTTCACTTTGGAAAGCCCGTACCGGGTGAGAAGCTCGTCGTAATACGGCGGGTTGTGGGTAAGCTCGACGGTCGGTGGGGTGTTGAACCCGTCGATCAGCACCCCTTGATGTGCTTCATGGGTGGCGTTCGAGTACCCCCCCGGTCCGCGCATAAGGCGCATTCCTTTTTGGGAAAGCCACTCTCGCGCCCGGTCGAGCAACTCCTTTGCCACCTCAAAATCGTTCACCGACTCGAAGAACCCGAAGAACCCGATCCGATCGTTGTAGTGTTCATTGAACCTTCGATTTACAGCGGCAGAGACCCGTCCCAGGAGGCGGTTGCCGCTGCGGGCGATGAAGTGGGTTACCTCGGCGTCGCGATGATAAGGATGGGCCGGAGTGAGAAGGCCGGTGATCCTGAATACCTTGCTTCCGAGCAGCTCGGCGCGGAGCGGCGGGGTCCAGTTCGGATCGCCGTGATGCAGCCTCCACGGTACTTCAACGAATGATTTCAGCCTTCGATCACCAAGCGGGATTTCCTCGACAGAAAAACGCATAACTACAAGATTTTAGCAGAAACAAGTGCGGAATGAAAGCGGGTTGACCTTTCTGCGGAAGTCGGTTATTCCTAAACCGCGATGAAACTCTGGCGGGCAGTGCAGGAAGGGGCGGGTGTATCTCGGAGAAAAGCGCAGGCCCTCGTGCGCGCCGGCGAGGTGGAGCTCTCCGGGGAAGTCATAACCGACCCTTACCGCGAAATCGACTCCAACGGGAGCGCGGTTCTGTACTTACGCGGTCAGCCAATCTCGCTTGCGCCGCGGCTTTTCCGGGTTTACATCTACAACAAACCTCCTGGAGTCATGTGTTCTCATGATGATCCGCACACCGGAAACACCCTGGGAAGGGTTCTGCGCAGCGAGGGGTTTATCGGTTACACCTGGGCCGGTCGTCTCGACCGCGATGCCGAGGGCCTTGTCCTCCTCTCGAACGATGGGGACCTGATCGACCGGCTGACTCATCCCCGCTACGAGGTGGAGAAGGTTTACCACGTGTGGATCGCAGGGCGTCCACGGGCGGGTGAAATGCGGAAGATACTCGAGCGGATGCATCAAGGGATAAATGATGGTGGAGAGGACCTGCGGATCCTCAAGGGAGGGTTTGACGGACGGCGGGTGGTCGTCACCCTGGGCCAGGGGCACAAGCACGAGATCAAACGCCTGTTCAAGCATTTCGGCCTTTCTATCGCCAGATTGAAACGCGTGGCAATCGGTCCAATCGAGCTTCCCCGTGATCTATCACCCGGGGGAATAGCGCGCCTCGGGCGGGATGAGACCCTCCGTCTCTACGCCGCGGTTGGAATGGAACAGCCCGCGGGCCTATAATCCGGCCATGCGCTTGGGAATCGTTCAGCTCAATCCTCGTGTAGGGGAGATCGATTACAACCTGGAGAGAACCGTTCATTACGTTTCCCGGGCTCGGGACGCCGGCTGCGATCTGGTCGTCTTTCCGGAGCTTTCCCTGTGTGGATACTTTCCATTTGACCTTCTCTGGCGACATGGATTTGTCTCCCGTATGGAGGACGCCTTGGCCGAAGTCGTGCGCAGCTCCGCCGGAATAGGGGTGATCGTGGGCGGGGTTTCGGCCGTACGGATGCGTGGAGGGGCAAACCTAACGGATCCTTCCTCCATCGCCGACGGAGCGGGAATGGACCTATTCAACAGCGCTTTCCTGATCTCGGACGGGAAGATCATCGGGGAGGAGCGCAAACTTCACCTTCCCACGTTCGATGTTTACTTTGAGAAGCGGTACTTCACCCCGGGTGAAGGGGCACAGGTGTTCGGGTTTTCCGGGCGCAGGATCGGGATCAACATCTGCGAGGACCTGTGGGTGGAGGACGGTCCGACCGATGCCCAGGCGAGCCTGGGGGCGGAACTGATAGTCAACATATCCGCTTCCCCGTTCTTCGCCGGAAAAGGGGAGATTCGCCGCCGCCTCGCCGCCCGCCGCGCTCGGGAGAACGGGGTGACGCTGGTTTACGTCAACCGGGTCGGAGGCCAAGACGAAATCGTCTACGATGGCGGGAGCTTCATAGTCTCCCCAGAGGGTAGGCTCCTGTTCCAGGCGCCGTACTTCGCGGAGGACATGTACGTGGTCGATTTGGAAGGACTGCGCCCGATCCAGCACTCGCACGACGATAAGCTTGATCTCATCCGGCGGGCGATCGTCCTCGGGATCAGGGATTACGTGGGCAAGAACGGGTTCTCTCACGTGTTGATCGGCCTGTCTGGGGGGATCGATTCCGCCCTTGTCGCCGCGCTCGCAGTGGAGGCGCTCGGGAAGGATGCGGTAACCGCGGTCTTTCTTCCGAGTCGAATCACTTCGTCCGAGAGCCGTGAGGACGCGGTTGAGACAGCGCGCAGGTTGGGAATCGAGCTAGTGGAAGTACCGATCGCTGGCATGGTGGAGGAAGCCTGGAAGACGCTTCCGCAAGATCCCACAGGGCTCGCCGGTGAGAATCTGCAGGCGCGGGTCCGCGGCACCCTTCTCATGACGATCGCCAACGAACGCAACGCGCTCGTCCTCGCCACCGGGAATAAATCGGAGATCGCAGTCGGGTACAACACTCTGTACGGGGACACTGTGGGGGCGATCGCCCCGATCGGAGACCTCCTGAAGACAGATGTCTACCGGCTTGCTGATAGGTTCGGAGATTTGATCCCGCCCCGGGTGAAGGAGAAACCACCTACGGCGGAGCTTCGGCCGAATCAACGCGACGAGGACGATCTTCCCCCTTACCCATTGCTTGACCGGGTGCTTAAGGAGTTGATTGAGGAGAACGCTTCACGGGAGGAGCTGATCGCTCGGGGTGTTCCAGAAACTACCGTCGATGAGATCGTCTCTCGCTATTACAGGAACGAATATAAGAGGAACCAGCTTCCGCTCGTGATAAAGGTCTCCCCGAAGGCGTTCGGCACGGGCAGACGCTTTCCGATCACCCACCGCTACCGGGGATAGAAAAACGTCGAGTTCGTGGATCAACTTATAAGTACAGATCTGTCAAGGGAGAGATTTGATCGAGACTTCGGGGGCGTAGTAAATTGGGTCTCTCTTCCTTATGGGTTAATTGTGAAGACTAGCTATCTGTTCGGCGGCGAAAAGTCCTCCAATGCCCCCTGTGTGAATAAAGACGATAACATCGTCTTGGGAGAAGAACCCATTGCGCACGAGGTCTATCAATCCGGACATCGCCTTTCCGGTGTACACGGGATCGAGGATTATCCCTTCCGAACCGGCCATCAGCCGGACCGCCTCCCGCATCTCTGAGGTCGGTACGCCGTAAGCTTCACCGATGTAGTCGTCGTACACTCTCACGGCTCCAGAGGGTATCTCCAGATCGAGCCTGAGGAACTTCAGCGCTTCTTCCAGGTTGCCGGAGATTCTGCCCACCAATTTGCCCTTTTCTTCTGAAACGCTGATCCCTATCACCTTGGCCTCTCCGTTGGTATAGAGGTACGAACCAAGGATCAGACCAGTTTGCGTTCCCCCGGTTCCACAGGCGGTTATTATGTAGTCTGGAGCTAGATTATGCTCCCGCAGTTGGGAGACGATCTCGAGTACACAACCGGCATACCCTAGAGCGCCGTGGAGTGCTCGGCAACCGTTGGGGATATAGAAAGGGACTTCTCCCCGTGCCTTCAGTTCATCCTTAAGAATCTCTACTTTCTGCTGTAAGAGCATCTCGAATTCTTCCTTGCCCGATTGGGATGGGACCTGGACGTAACGGATCTCTTCTGCTCCCAAGAGTTTGTCCAGAAACAGGTTTCCAGTTGGTATTTCCGGTTCCTCTCCCTTGAGTATAAGATAGGTTTTCAGACCCATCCGGTTTGCCGCTGCTGTGGTCAACTGGGCATGATTGCTCTGTATGGCCCCGCTCGTGATGATCGAAGTGGCTCCCTCCCGTAACGCTTCTGCAAGTGCGTACTCCAACTTTCGCAGCTTGTTCCCGCCGGTGCCGAAGCCCGTCATGTCGTCGCGTTTGATAAATATTCTCGGTCCGCCCAGCGTTTCCCGCAGGTTGATAAGCTCCTGCAACGGGGTGGGAAACTCACCAAGACGAACACGCTCGATTTCTCCTAGCCGCACGTGGTTCTCCTTTCTTCGTCCCATTATAAGACAAAAAAGAACCCCGGTCGCATGGCCGGGGTTCTCCCAGTAATCGGTTCTATTCCACTTTGACCTCGATCGGCTTCTCCTTCTCCTTGAGCGATTCCTTCAGCGGGACCGTTACCCGCAGGATACCGTCCTCGAAGCGGGCCTTGATTCCGTTTTTGTCCACCACATCCGCAGGAAGCGGGAACACGTGCTGGAACCGCCCGTAACGGCGTCCAATGCGGAAGTAATTCTCCTCCCGCACTTCCTCATTGCGCTTCGTCTCCCCGGAGATGATGAGTTTATTGTCCTCAACCTTTATGTCGATATCCTCCTTCTTCATTCCGGGAAGCTCGGTCTCAAACACTAGGGTTTTATCCTTTTCGTATATATCGGTTCTCCCAA
The DNA here is from genome assembly GCA_964654805.1 of uncultured Thermotogae bacterium. Classification (GTDB taxonomy): domain Bacteria; phylum Bipolaricaulota; class Bipolaricaulia; order UBA7950; family UBA9294; genus S016-54. The sequence continues at coordinate 5,132 of CAZZJU010000019.1, forward strand.
TGCTCGGGGTTATATCGAAGCCGATCCGATCAAAGTCACGGAAGAATTCATCGAGAATTTGAGAAATTCCGGTACCGACCAAGAACGGTTCGCGCCAAATATCCGGAAGTCTCCTCGTCATCGCGATCACCTCCCCTCAACTATTTTTAGCAGTCTCACCATCTAACTGCTAACGCTAGTATAGCATGATCCTCTCTTCTTGTCAAGAGGGTGAAGAGAAAATAAAATGAGATTATGGTAAAAAAGTTTCTTATCGGGCTGATTACGCTTTATCAGAGAGTCATATCACCCGCTTTTCCCTCTCACTGCCGCTTTTACCCAACTTGTTCGCAATACTCCAAGGAAGCAATTATTAAGTATGGGGCAGTTAAAGGTGGATATTTGGCAATTCGGAGAATACTACGCTGTCACCCCCTCAATCCCGGTGGTCATGATCCAGTTCCATAGGCGTTATCGATATATGACCGGGTGGATATTGGAAGAAAGATCTTCTAAATAATAGGGACATCTGTCCAATATAATACGGGAACCGTACCCAGCGGTACTTCTCACTCCTCCATTTGTGCAGTGTCAACTCGCATATGATTCCGCTCTTTCTTAAGGCAAAACTAAAGGGCAGGGAAACACACACCGAAGTTTAAAGGAGAGAGCGTCATGAAGAAGGGCACACTGCTAGTAGCAATAATATTAGTTATTTCGATCGGTTGTGCAGGAATGGCGGCTACGTTGACCGGGAAATGGGTCACCACAACCGCGATAGCCTTACAGACGTTTTCTATAAGCTCGTTTAACTCTACCCTTACAGTGGATTACACAATCGGGACGTGGACGTTCCGCTCGTTAACTCAAGTGGATCTCACTGGTTGGAGTTCTCAAATTTTTTCTGCTAACGGGACAGTCGGGGCTGCTACAATTGCCTCGCATCTCGCGTTTGACCCGCAGAACGCTGCTTTCTCCTATTGGAACACCGCTACTACTATCACCCTCGCTGGGGTAACTTTCACTGGCACTTCCAATCTGACTACGGTGGGGATGGGATGGACATTCGGTGCGAAAGCAAGTATTAACGATGTATCATTATCTGCCACTGCCTATTTCAACGAGGATGCAGAAGGAACAGTACAAACGGGTAGTTACGACTTATGTTTTTACCGGGCGGGGTTCGATGTACAGTTTCCTTTCGGCTGTATTGATAAGGTCGATCTCACGTTCGGATTCTCCGCTACGGAGGGATTTGAAGGGTTTACTGTGAACCTGAACGATGTGGTGTGGGATCAGTTCCCGGCGATAACGTTCGATATCGCGATTAAGTTTGTTCTACAGACAGAAGGAAAAACTCTTACTATTACTCCCACGCTCAATTTGAAACCGACGTGCATCACCCTATATGGAGAGGTTGTGACTGGGACCTCTACGTTCGAAATCACCGGGATCCGCATTTATGGGGTCGGCATGCAATATTCGTGGGGGAATACATCATTTGCCACCTACTCCAGTTTTGATCCGGACAAAAACTACGATATCACCGGAGAAGATGAGTACTGGGAGAAGTTTGTAATCAAGACGACCAACGATAGTTGCTGTGGGGGGGCATTGAAGTTTGACATCGCCACTTATTTCCAATCGGGGAGTACTGCCTTGTTCGATTGGGGAAAGACGGATATCGATCTCTCTGTAGGGTTTGGACCAAATATAACCATGACTACGGGAACCTCATTTACTGCCGCTACCGGATTCGAGGAATGGAGGATGGGGTTTGAGCTGGATTGGTGATAGCAATCGATTACGTGGATCTTGATGGAACAAACGGCACCTCCGCGTGTATAGTTAAGTTGAAGGCCTTGCGTGTCCAGAACGGAAGGCCTGTTTTTAAACTATCGGGAGGTGGCTTTCGATGAGAAAAGCAGTCATTCTAACGGTCTTGGTTATTGGGTTAATTGGGGTGGCTGGATTTGCCCAGTGCGGATGTGAACAGCACCCAGCAGCGCCTAACGGAGGGAATGAACCGACGTGTTACACGTCTTTCTGGTTAGGGCAAGAAATACATTTTAAATTGACTATTCCAGCTGAATATTTCTTCGCCTCGCCCACTCCCCCTACTCCGCTTATCACCGGTTGGCGCGTGGAACAGTTGGACGGCACCGTAGTGTTCCAAGACCTGTTTCCGGATGTTCCTAAGGGAGCTTGGTACGAGATGGTGTGGAACCAACGTGACCTTTCCTGTGCGCGTGTCCCGTCTGGGTATTATCGCATCGTAGTTTCAACTGATTCGGCTGGGGTATATTCGACGATTATCAAGATAGTATCGCCTCCACCTTGCATTGTTCCATGTGGGGTGTACCCGAAGCTCCATTCATGTCCCTGTCCTGTACCGTGTGGCAAGCCGTACATCGAATTTGTACCGCAGCAGGTTAACACCGGGATATCGATTACAATTTCTATACCGTTGTGCGGTAGCTGCCCATAAGGATTTGAGTTGAGAGATGACGCATTTTGTCCCCCATTACGTTAATGGGGGACTTTTTTGTTATCCGGTGATCAAGCGTGCTAATACTGTCAGTCCGAGGGAAAGGACGAAGGCAATCGTTGGGGTTCCACCCCAGCCGAATAGTACACGTGTAAGCGCGCTGGCGTTGATTGTTTTGACCCCTTTTACCAGGCCGATGCCGATTACTGCCCCGACAACTGCTTGTGATGCCGACACTGGAACCCCGATCATGGCGTAGATATTGAGGGTAATCGATTCCCCCAATACAACTACTAGTGCGGCTAGTGGATCGAGGGCTACGAGACGGCTTCCGACAGTTCGGATGACGTTACGACTGAAAGTGAGGATTCCGAGAGCAATTGCTGCCGCACCGATGAGCGCAGCGGGAAGTGGGGAGAGAAGCCCGGCTTTTACGTACACCCCAGTTACGTTAGCTACGTTGTTTGCTCCGTAAGAGTAAGCGGCATAGCCAGTGACTAAGATCAACCCAGTCTTTACGAATTTAGCGTGGGTGGCAAAACGAGTGATACCTCTTCCTTGATACACGGTTACGAGTTTATAAGGAATGTAAGCAGCTACCAATCCCCCTAGCGGAGTAAGTACCCATGAGATGAAAATCTTGATAAGTGGTTGGGGGTTAATCCCTCCGATGAGCACACTCCCGCCGATAATCGCTCCTACCACCGCTTGCGTCCCTGACACCGGAAGCCCGAGGATCGTCATTCCAGTGACGGTGATGCCCGCTGAGAGCATGACGATGAAACTGGAGATAAGGGTTTGAGTCCCGATCTCTCCGTACGTAAGGAAACCGCGGCTTCCTACCATGACTGCTCCCAGAGTTACAAATATCGAGGCGAAAATAGCCGCGGTCCAGAACCGCAATGCTCGGCTCTCCACTGACGGTCCGAACAAGTTAGCGGCGTCATTCGCTCCTAATGCCCAACCCATAAATATCCCAGCGATTAACGTCCACATAAGGCCTTCTCTCCTCTAAATAGTTCAGTCGTCGCTATAGTCTATAGTCGAAAGCGCCTCCGTTTCAAGGCGGGGTATAATAGTTTTTGGGGAGGACAAATTGAGAGCATATTTCCTGCGACGGTTTATTGGTCTTCTGCTAACCCTTTTCTTAATTTCGCTCGCTGTTTTTTTTGTTCTGGAGGTTATCCCGGGCGATCCGGCACAGGTTGTGTTGGGGATGGAGAGCGATCCAGCTGCCTATCAGGCGATGCGGGCCAGACTTGGCTTGGACCGACCTCCGATTTACCGTTACCTCGATTGGCTGTCCGGGGTATTACATGGTGATCTAGGTAACTCGATTCAGCAGGATCTCCCGGTTTCCAACCTTATCGCCACCCGGATGACAGTCACCCTGCCGTTGAGCGGCCTCGCCTTCCTGTTGGCAATTGGAATCGCTGTTCCTGTTGGCGTGTTCACTGCCGCTCACCACAATCGATTTGGGGATTACGCGGGCCGGTTTATCTTACAACTCGGGATGATCATCCCCGAGTTTTGGGCTGGAATTTTGTTGATACTCGTCTTTTCGGTACATTTTCGTCTCTTGCCCGCAGGAGGATTCCCGGGTTGGAGCGATGGAACACGCGGGTTTATCTCTCTAGTTCTTCCAGCGATAGCGTTGGGGCTTCCCCGCGCTGCGGTACTCGGGCGGATGGTGCGTGGAGCGATGCTCGAAACACTTGAAGAGGAGTACATACAGGTTGCACGGGGGAAGGGGCTCTCGGAGCGGCGAGTTCTTTATCACTGTGCCCTGCGGAACGCTATCCTTCCGATCGTTACCTTATCCGGGTTATTGGGAGCACAGCTCATCGCAGGGAGCATCCTTATCGAGAATGTGTTCTCCCTTCCCGGGGTGGGGCGATTGGCGTTTCAAGCGATCGGGGCGCGAGATCTTCCACTTGTGCAGGGGACGGTAGTCGTTATCGCGGCTTTGATCGCGGTGCTGAATTTCGTGGTGGATGCCGCTTATGCATTTCTCGATCCGAGAATTCGATATCGATGAAAAATAGAATAGATCTGAACTTGGTCTTTGGAGTGACTATCGTGGCTACATTTGTGCTGATCGCGTTGATTAGCCTGGTCTACACTCCTTATCCCCCGAACAGACAGAATATTGCCATACAGCTTTCTCCTCCGTCTTCTTCCCACCTGTTGGGGACGGACAATCTTGGCCGGGATGTTCTGAGCAGACTAATGGAAGGAGCGCGGCATACTCTTTGTGTGGCGGTGTTCTCCGTTCTCCTCGGTGCGTGCGTGGGAACTGGGTTGGGTATGGTTGCCGGATGGTCACCCGGAATTCTGGACGATCTTTTAATGCGGATAGTCGATTTTATCATGGGGTTCCCCATTCTCCTTTTCGCTATCCTGATCGCTACGGTCTTCGGCCCAGGAATGCGAAACAGCCTGATCGCAATCGCGTTAGCGAACGTGCCGGTGTTCGCCAGACTCGTGCGGGGAAACGTCCTGTCGCTGCGGGAGCGGGAGTTTGTTGTGTCAGCACGGGCGTGCGGAGCGGGGACCGTGCGAATTCTGTTCGTTCATCTTCTTCCTAACCTGCTGTCGCCGCTTCTCATACAGGGTACGATTAGCTTGAGTACAGCAGTCCTGGCCGATGCTGGATTGAGCTACCTCGGCCTTGGCATACAGCCGCCATATCCTTCGTGGGGGAGAATGGTGTATGAAGCTCGGTCCTTCCTCGTGCTCGACCCGTGGCTTGCAGTGTATCCAGGATTAGCGATTGCGCTCTCCATCCTCGGATTCAATCTCATCGGGGATGGGCTACGGGATCGGTTCGATCCACGCCGTGCTAAGAGGACCAGGAGAGTGCGGCCACATTGATGAGATAAATCGGGTACAAACTGAATCCGGTGATTCCCTTCTTTAACAGGAATATCTGGTCGGGATCTTGGATAAAGTAGTTCACTACATCACGGGCAATGATTTCCTCGGCCTGTGCATAGATCTTCTTTCGCTTTGCCTTGTCTAGGGTCCGCATTCCGAGATCGAGTAAGTCATCGAGCTTCGGGTTATCGTAACCGCGCCGGAAGTAATAGTCTTTTCTCTCTCTGCTGTAACCAGTGAGCATCAGGCCGGGGTCGAGCTTCCCGATATGACCGATCACAGTAAGATCGTAATCTGCTTGGTGGTAGACGCGGGATAACCACTGCCCCCAATCGATAAGTTCGATCTTTGCTTTGATCCCTACCCGGGATAGCTGGTCGGCGATTATTTCACCAGTGCGCACGTGGATAGCATAATTTTGTGGCAGAGTCAGCGTTGTTGAAAACCCGTTTGGATATCCTGCAGCCGCAAGCAGCGCGCGCGCTTTGCTCGGATCATAGGGATACAAACCAGTGAGGTCCACATAATACGGATTAGCCGGGGTGAGATGGGTTCCGATCGGAGTGCCATATCCGAACATCGATCCCTGGATGATCTCGCTGCGATTGAGTGCGTAGGCGATCGCCTGGCGTATCCGCAGGTCGTTGAATGGCACTCGAGCATTGTTTATCGCTAGGAGTTGGACTAAATTTTGCGGGCCAGCGACCGTGGTAATTTGTTGGTTATCTTTTACCCCGAGAGCGATCTCCGCCGAAACGCGAGCAACGATGTCCACTCCTCCGGAGAGGAGGGCAGCGAGGGCCGAGGCCTGATCGGGCATGAATCGGAATGTTACCCTGTCAAGCTTGGGCACTCCTTTTTGATAGTACTTGGGAAAACGGGCAAGGGTGAGATGGTCCCCGAGTTTCCACTCCACGAACTTGAACGGTCCGGTGCCCACGGGATGGTTTTTGATATCCGAAGGGAGGTTCGCCGGTAGGATCACCGAGTCCCCTAAAGCAAGAAGGGAAATGAACGCAGCGTCTACTTGATCAAGATGGAAGATAACGGTGTAGGGATCCGGTGTTTCGATCTTTTTAATATGCGCATAGTACTCGGGATGAGGATGTCCGTACTCTTTGTTCATGTCCCGGGTGAACGTGGCGAGCACGTCCTTCGCAGTGAACGGTTCACCGTTATGGAACAAGACCCCATGACGCAGGTGAAAAGTATAAGTTAGCCCGTCGGACGATACCTCGTATGATTCAGCAAGTGCAGGTTCGATCTCTCCTTTCGGATTGACGCGTACCAAACCTTCGTAGACGTTCTGATTCAGGATCTGATCGATCGCCGCCGCGGCATTGGTCGTTGGATCAAGACACGGCGGCTCGTCTGGCACGGCGATAACAATGGAGTTATCCGTGGCTCCTCCGAGTGCGGAACCAGCTATGGCCACCCAAAAAACGGCAAAGAAAATGAACAATCTTTTGTAAGACATGTCCCCTCCTTGGAGAACCTCTCTTCCGATCGTAATTCTCCGGAAGAACAGGAAACAGTGCAAGATTGATTCCCCACTCGTCGGTATAATGGAGGGGACTCTTTTGCTAAGGGGGAACTGATGGCAACTTACAAGATCGCTTGGCTTCCCGGAGACGGGGTGGGGAAAGAGGTGCTAGCTGCGGCGCGGATCGTCCTCGACAGAGTGGGATTTGACGCTGAGTACATTCACGGAGACATCGGCTGGGAGTTCTGGAAGACAGAGGGAAATCCCCTTCCCGACCGCACTATCGAGCTTCTGAAATCGACAGACGCATGTCTATTTGGGGCGATCACCTCCAAGCCGAAAGACGAAGCGGCAGCCGAGCTCGCGCCGGAGCTGCAGGGGAAAGGATACGTCTATTCGAGCCCGATCGTGGGGTTGCGCCAGCTGTTCAACTTGCACACCAACCTGCGGCCGTGCAAGGCCTATCCCGGAAACCCGCTCAACTTCCGCGACGATATCGACCTTGTCATCTTCCGCGAGAACACCGAGGGGTTGTACGCCGGGGTAGAGTTTCACCCGGTTCCCGATGAGGTGCGCAAGGCACTCGAGACACATCCGAAGATGCGGCGGTTCGCCGGGGTGGCGAACGAGGACATGGCGGTGTCGACTCGGATATTCACCCGCAAGGCATGTCAGACGATCGTGCGCGATGCGTTCGAGTACGCGCAGGAACACGGCTACGAATCGGTGACCGTGGTGGAAAAGCCGAACGTGATCCGCGAGACATCGGGGCTGATGGTGCGCGAGGCGCGGGCGATCGCGCAGGACTATCCGGGGATCGAACTGCGCGAGGCGAATGTAGACGCGATGTGCATGTGGCTCGTGAAGAACCCCCAGGACTACGCCGTGCTCGTCTCCTCCAACATGTTCGGGGACATCATCTCCGATCTCGCGGCCCAGCTCGTCGGCGGGCTTGGGTTCGCTGCTGCAGGGAACATCGGGGACGACTACGCGATCTTCGAGCCGACGCACGGTTCTGCGCCCAAGTATGCGGGAATGAACAAGGTGAACCCGATCGCCACCATCCGCGCGGCGAAGATGATGCTCGACTACCTTGGAGAGCGGGACAAGGCCTCCGCGATCGAGCGCGCGATCGAACAGGTGATCAAGGAAGGGAAGGTCCGCACCTACGACATGGGCGGGGATGCAACCACCACGCAGATGGCCGAGGCAATCGCCGCTGCGATTAAGGGGGGATAATGGCTTCTATAAGCGAGAAACTGGCGGAATTTGCGTCCGCGCTCTCTTACGATGACATCCCAGAGGATGCCCGACGGGAAGCTAAGCGGTTTCTGCTGGACTCCATCGGCTGCGCCATTGCCGCACTCGACCACGAAGACATGCGCCAGGCCCACAGTTACATTCAGGGACTCGGGGGAAACGAACAGGCAACGGTGATCGGGCACGGAACGCGCACCAATCTGCCGAACGCCGCGTTGATGAACTCCCTCCTCATCCGGGCGATGGACTACAACGATATCTACTGGGTGAACGATCCGTCGCATCCATCGGATATCATCCCCGCCGCCCTCGCCCCGGCCGAGTTCAACGGGCTCTCCGGGAAAGAGCTGATAACGGGAATCGTGATTGCCTACGAGCTCGAGATGCGGTTCTGTCACGCCGCCGATCCTGGAATCCGTGAGGTCGGCTGGCATCACGCATCTCTCACCCAGTTCGTCAGCCCGCTCGTCGCCGGGCGGATGCTCGGGCTGCCCGTGGAACAACTTGTTGCCGCCGTCGGGATATCCGGGTCGAGCCATTTCACCCTCGGCGGGGTGGTGGCCGGTAAGCTCACCAACATGAAGAACACCGCCGACCCGATGGCTGTCGAGGCCGGAGTGCGCGCCGCCCTGTTGGCGTCGACCGGCTACACCGGCCCAGTCGAATTGTTCGAGGGAAAAGAGGGAGTGTTCGAGGTGATCGGAAACGTCCGCTGGGACGCGGAGGAGATAACACGCGGTCTTGGCGAGGAATTTCTCATCACTAGGTGCGGTTACAAGGCGTTTCCGACCGAGGCCCTTACCCACCAGCCGATCACCGCGGCGCTCGAGCTGATGGCCGAGGAGAAGATCGATCCGCACGCGGTGACCGAAATCGTAGTCAAGACCACCACCCGCGGGGCGGATATCCTATCCGATCCGTCGAAATACGACCCGCAGACGAAGGAGACGGCTGATCACTCCCTCCCCTACTGCATCGCAGTTGCGGTCGCCAAGGGGAACGTCCTCCCATCCGACTTCACCGAGGAGGCAATTCATGATCCGTTCGTGCGCAGCTTCCTCCCGAAGATCAAGGTGATCGCCGATCCGGAGATCGACGCGCTCTTCCCCAAGGTAAAGCGGGCGATCGTGACGATAACCACGACCGACGGACGGAGCTTCGAAAAGACGGAGGATTACGCCAAAGGCCGTGCGGAGCGACCAATAACCGATACCGAGCTGATCGACAAATTCCGCGCCAACGCCGCCGGCTCGTTCGCACCGGATCGATTGGACGAGATCGTGACCGCGGTGATGGAACTCGATCAAATCGGGAATGTGCGCGAGTTTGTGAAACTCCTCGTTAGATGAAGCACCTTGAAGTGGCGGCCGGGATCATCCGGGACGATGACGGCCGCATTCTGATCACACAGCGCCGAGGAAACGACGATCACGGCGGTGAGTGGGAATTTCCCGGCGGCACCCGTGAACCGGGGGAGACGCTCGCTGCGTGCCTGGCCCGCGAGCTGCGCGAGGAACTGGAGATTGAAGTTCATGTTGGAAGGGAGCTCGCGCGAGTGGAGCACGCATATCCCGATGTCAAAATCACCCTGCACGCATTCGCATGCCACCACGTTGGAGGCGAGCCGCGGGCATTGGGATGCGCGGATTGGAGATGGATCGAGCCGGAGGAGCTGGCGAAATACCGGCTCTCTCCGGCCGACCGCGAGTTGTTCTCCTTGTTAGAACACGATTTCCAATCCGAGTCCGAAGCTGATGAGCCCGTTTAGGCTATCTGCCTGGATGTACAAAGCGGCCTGAGGTGAGATCCGCAGACGTAGACCGCCTGCCAGTTGGTGAAAGATTGTCAGCTCGTCCGCACCGAACGGGACTATTGGCCGATAGGCGATGAAGATCGGGAGCACGCGTAGATTACTATTGAAAAGCACTTCTCCAAACGCACCCCAACCGCCCATGATGAAGGTATATCCGCCACCGAACCCGACGGCGAGGGCGAACGCGTCTGGCTCATCAAACAGCCCGAATTTCAGATCTCCCTCTGCTCCTAACCATCCTGGGGTTCCACCGTTGAGGGACATCATTGCTCCGGTGGTAACTCCGAGATCGACGTTATCGGAGAGTCCAACGGTGAGCCGTGCCTGTGGAATTAACATCCAACTGGAGCTATCTCCAATATTTACCTGCAGAGCACCTGAGCCGACTGTTAACGAGACATTTCCCGCTCCGATCGTGCTCGCGGTCTGGAAGATGTTGAAGAAGCATCCAGAGAGCAGAAAAACACCAACCAGAAGCCCAACCACTACCAATAGACGTATCTTCCTCTTCACGCAACACCTCCTTTTGGTATAGACTAGTAAAAGGCGGAAGAATATGCAAATGCGCTTCGTACAAGGAGGGATTCGAGTGAAAGCTTTGGTTGTGGTCGCAATTTTGTTGTCGTTGGTTTTCCCCGTTCTCGCCGGAGATGAACACTTGCAGCTGATCAAGGCAGCGGATACTGCGTTCAGCCGCGGAGTTGGATTTTCTCTCGATGGCTACGAGGCAAGTTTGCGGAAGGCAATCTCGACTTATGAGCAAGCACTTCAGTTTATCCCAGAGGATGAGGTTCAGACACGTGCCTACGTGCTCGATCGGCTGTCACAGGGGTATTTCGAGCTTGGGTTTGCTTATCTCACCGACCGTGATGCCCAGGAGAAGGCATTCGGAAAGGGAAAGGACTACGCCCTGGCGAGCCTTCGCCTCGATCCCCGGTTTGTCGAGACGGAGAAAGAGAGCTTCCGCGCCGCCCTATCCCGAGCCACGGACGTTAAAGCCGTGTTTTGGTATGGGAATAATCTCGGTTCTTACTTAAATTTTCATTTTCTGACTGCTCTTTCTGGGGGAATGAATGACGTGAAAGCCGCGTTCGAGCGGGCGATCGAGCTAGATGAGACATACCTCGGAGGTGGGCCGTGGCGAGCAATCGGGTCGTTCCTCGCTAAAATCCCGAGCTTTCTTGGTGGTGACAAGGACAAAGCGCAGGATGCGTTTGCTCGGGCGATTAAGATTGCACCGGATTTTTTGGAAAACTATGTGGATGAGGCTGAATACGTAGCCAAGCCGGATGAAGATTGGGATGAGTTTTGCGCAAAACTGCACACGGCCCTGGAGAAAGGGGATAATGCCGCGGTTATGTCTGCATGGCCCCTGTATAACGCACTCGCTCTCAAGCGGGCCAAGCGGCTTATTTCGGAGGGTCCCTGCGGATGAGCTCTGACACACCCGGAAATATGCGCCCGCTCGATATAGCGCGGGATCTGGAAGGGCTAGGTAATCTAATTGAGATAGCGTTTTCTCGAGAACTCTCTCGCCGTGGTACCGATATCCGGGAAGAGCTCAACTCAGTCAAACGGTTGATTCCGATCATAAAAGCGCTCGGGCGGATATCCGATGGATTTCGTCACTTGGTCGATGGATTTGTGTGGGAAGACGACGGACGGATTGTTGGCAGCGTAATGGTGCAGCGAATGGGAAACGACAAAACCCGTTGGTACATCGCCGCTGTTGCTGTCCATCCCAGTTATCGTCGTCGTGGGATCGCCCGTCGCCTTCTCAACGCAGCGATCGAGCATGCCCACATGCACGGCGCACACACTTGTATTCTTGATGTGCGAGTGGACAACGCGCCGGCGTACGAGCTTTACAGGAGTCTCGGGTTTGTTCACTACGACAGTACAAGCGAATTCAAACTGGAAACGCTTCCTGACGGGCCGTTTTCTAGATTTCCACCGGCCTATACTCTTCGTCCATGGCGGATTGGGGAATGGAAGGTCTCTTACCGACTTGCGTTGGCTGAAACCCCGAAACAGGTGCAAGGGTTCCTGCCGATTCGGGAAGAGGAATATCTAATTACCCCGTTGCAACGGGTGGCAATGCCGATAATCAGCCGTCTTCAGGGACTATCTACTCATCGGTTTGTGGTCGAACGTGACGGTAATTCGGTCGCTGCGTTACGGCTGCTCGCTCAGAAGAGAGAGCGAGGGACACACGAACTGAGGATGTGGTTTATACCTGAGTACCGAAGTGCTCTTGCTGAGCCGTTACTTGCTCACGCCATGCAAGTCCTGCATGCCTTCCCGCGGCGAAACGTCATTGCCACGATTCGCTCGGATTTCGATGATCTGACCGAACTCCTGCGCTCCTTCGGATTTGTTGAGATCGAACAAATGCATAAGTTGGGGTTGAAATTACGGAATTAATCGGGGCGTTGGTTGTATGTGGGAAGAGTGTCGCTATTCGACATAATGAGTTCGAGGAAGAACCTCAATGAGGATAACCACAAGATCATTGATTTTTGTCATCGTTATTACTCTTATTGCAGTTGTGCTTACAGGTTGTGGATCGAAAGAGAACACGAGCTTGCAGACGGTGACCTCAACCGAAACTCAGCCTGCGCGTAAAATCTCAGCTGTCCAATCGCAGGTAGAGGTTCAAACGGGATCTATCAGCGTGGCATCACTGTCTGCTTCCCCAGAGTCGGCTCGTGAAGGGAACATGGAAGGTGCTTCTGTTGTGCAACCGCAAGAAAGCGCTACAGTGCCGACCCGCTCTATGGGAACATCAAGGATACCAGCTGATAACCCAGCTGCTGATGAAAGTTCGATGGAACAGAAAGCTTCTGTCGATGATACCGATCCTGGAGATGTGTTTTCCCAATCGATCCAGGTGCTCCAAACGCTGTCCAGTTATCAATATGCTATGGTGATTAAGTATGATAGTACCGAAAGCTCCGTGTCTGATTCCGGCACTGTCATCGTTGTCGGAGAGTACGTCGTCCCGATCGTCATCACCTGACGTGGATAAGTCCGGATAAGCGGTCCAGGTTTGTTATAATCGGAAAATCGATTTGGCTCTTCACTGATGGAGAGTGGAAAGAAGCTCCGGCACCGGTGACCTCAGCAATGGTTTACAACCTCACTCACTTTGCCATCGGTTTCTTATGGAGCGGCTTGGCAGCGAGCTTGGCAACTACCGCTGACTTCGTCGGTGAGGAAGTTGTTAACGGTGTTAAAACCCTTCATTACACGTCAGACGACGCCAGTTGGGAGAAAAGCATCGAGGTTGAATTTGGAAGAGCTCATCTGGATCGCCAAGGCCGGTTATCCGGTGAAATTCGAATTCACTGCCGCAGGGGCGGACGAGAATGGCAACTCCGGATCAATCGATTGGAGAGGTGAAGTCACGAATGTAAACGGAGATATATCCATTGCCCCCCGATATAGTGCTCATAAAGTTCAAATCTAGTTTTCGGTTATTTCGGTACAACGTTCATGGCTGCTGTATCTCTGGAGTGGCCAACCCCTCTTCTATAATGAACCCTGCGTCGCTGTAGGGGACAAACTCATGGCCGACGATCTGGTACGGCTCATGTCCCTTCCCGGCGAGTAGAACTACGTCTCCGGGACCGGAGAGCTGAATAGCCCGACGTATCGCACTTTTCCGCTCGATAATCCGTTCGTACTTGCCACCGGTTCCGCGGATACCGGTCTCGATTTCATCGATGATCCTCTCTGGCGGTTCGTCCTTCGGGTTGTCAGTGGTGAGAATAGTGATATCAGCGAGTGCGCCGCTGAGCCTGCCCATGAGCGGGCGTTTCGCTCTGTCGCTTTCTCCACCACATCCGAAGACGCAGATTACCCGCTGATAACGGGGACGGAGGAAGCGGAGCATCCGCTCCAGGGAATCCGGGGAATGGGCGAAGTCAACGATCACCGTCGCTCCAGTTACAGCGCGGAACGTCTGATATCTGCCTTCCACAGGATGCGCGGTCCGGAGCGCTTCCGCGATTTGCTCGAGCTCGATGCCCTTGGCTAACCCCACTCCGACAACAGCGAGAGCGTTGTACACGTTATGTTCTGCTGGAAGCTGAATCCTCACTTTTATCGTTTCTTCCTTGGCTTGTAGGGTGAAGGCCGTTTCTCGGAGGCCGTATTCGGTCCCGAGCGCGCGCAGATCCGCCTGTCGGTGGATCGCATAGGTGAGGACGTGTGCACGTGTTGCCGCGATGAACCGGGAACTCACGGGATCGTCCAGATTAATGAGCGCGACGGCATCTGACTTCAACTGTTGAAATAATCGCAACTTCGCTTGCAGGTAGGAATTCCAGTCGGGATGAAAGTCGAGGTGGTCGTGGGTGAGGTTGGTGAACACCGCCACGTCGAAGTCGACAAAGTCGGTACGATGAAGAGCAATCCCAGCGGATGATGCTTCGATAACCAAATTGTGTTTCCCTTCATGAAGTGCCTGATGGGCAAATCGCTGAATGAACGTGGGTTCCGGAGTGGTAACAGCGTGTAACCCTTGTTTTTCCAGGGCAACGGTGCTAAGAAGGGCGGTATCGGCTTCACCGAGAACGTGGGCAGACAAGTGGCAGACAGTTGTTTTCCCGTTGGTACCAGTTACTCCAACGGTGAATAGGCTCCGGGTGGGCTCATCGAAAAAGACAGCGGCTAACCGGGCGAGAGCAACCCGCGCGTTAGGGACGAGAATCGTTGGGACAGTCGTTGTGACATCGCGTTCGCATACAACTGCAGCGGCGCCGCGGGAGACGGCGTCCTCGATGTAATTATGTCCGTCTGTAACGAACCCCGATATCGCGACAAACAGTTCTCCCGGTAAAATGCGGCGAGAGTCGTGTGTTATTCCGATTATTGGCACATCATTCCAAGCTGGCTGGGGCTCAGTACCGAGCGTATGGGCCAGCTCAGCGAGGGATTTGTCCATCTTCCTCTCCCACACGATAAAGAAATAACGGATACCCGCCCTTAGACTTGCCTATTCTAACCGGACTGAAGCTGTGAAGCGGGTGGAAATAAGAGACTATCCGTGCGCCGGGTCGCAACTCGGTGGATAACTTTTTCCCGAGTTTCTCGTTAGCTTTACCGGACAGAAACAGCACGACAACATCCGCTTGGGAAATATCAAACTTGTACATATCTCCCCATACAATTCGGGCTGTGTTTGTCAGCCCGGCGAGCTTAATCCACGTTTTGCCCCATAGGGCACGGAACGGATCGAGTTCTACCCCAAGCGCTCTCGCTCCGAACTCCCGTGCCGCGGCGATCACGATTCTCCCGTCTCCGCAGCCAAGGTCAACTACTGTCTCCCCCGGTTTCACTCCGGCGAGGGCAAGGATCCGTCGCACTGTGACACGATCAGTTGGCTGCCACAGAGCATCGAGGGTGAGATTCCACCAGATAAGAGCGATAGTGACCGCGCCAAGCGCGATCCCGAGGAAGAACATCTACCGGAAATGAAGTGCCAGTCCAGCTTCGTACAGCGGACCGCTGTTTATCCCATACGCGGTGAACCGGACGATATAGCGGATGTCAATGAATGCAGACACGGGGGCAAACAAAGCCACGTGTGTCCCAATTGCTCCTTCGACAGTGAGTGAGCTACCATCTGCTTTAGTCACCGCCACTCCGATTCCCACTCCCGCGAACGGATCTAAGATCTCAACGGGTTGATGCACGAACAGAAGGCCTCCTAGGAGCATTAGTCCTTCCACGTCAGCTACTAATGAGCAGGACGGGCTTCAGCCCGTTTCCAGCACGCAACTGCAACAACCAAGACGAACACCTCGCGGCTCCCCCAAGCCTGCGAGGTGTTTTTGTGTATCTGTTCACGGCCCAGTCTTAAGTATTAGCGCTTTATTAGCGTTCATTAGCGGTTAACTACTTCCCGCAAACCAATCCACCGCCGTACTATCCCCACGGCGCCGGATAAGTGAAGATAAGAGAAGATAAGTGTTCCCCTTCTTCCGTATTTGTTTTCGCGTGTTTCGTGTGTTTCGTGGTTCCCATACCGACTCCCCATCAAGATGAACGCGATCCTAGGCATCTCCGCATTTTACCACGACTCGGCCGCGGCCCTGGTCGTGGACGGCCGCATCGTGGCGGCTGCACAGGAGGAGCGTTTCACGCGCAAGAAACACGACGCGAGTTTCCCGCGGCACGCGATCCAATACTGCCTGAGCGAAGCGAAGATGGACGCGAGCGACTTGAGTGCGGTCGGCTTCTACGACAAGCCACTGTTGAAATTCGACCGGCTATTGGAAACGTACCTGGCCTACGCGCCACGTGGGCTTCGAACGTTCTTGCTGGCGATGCCGCTATGGCTGCGCGCCAAGCTGCATTTACCGCGCGGGATGCGTCGCGGGCTGGGCGGTTGAGACGGCAAGCGGTTTGTGTTTACCGACCATCACCAGTCGCATGCGGCCAGTGCGT
>CAZZJU010000020.1:0-20926 GCA_964654805.1 uncultured Thermotogae bacterium
GCTCGTCTGCGCCCCGATTTCAAGCCCCGAGGGCAAGGGTTATCTGAGCGCCGTTGCCGCCGGAGCAAACTGCGCGTTCGCCAACCGGGAGGTGATCGGGCATCTGGTACGCGAGTCGTTCGCCCGCGTGTTTGACCTACAGCCGGAGGAGGTAAGGCTTGTTTACGATATCGGACACAACAACGCCAAGTTCGAGAAACATATTGTAGACGGTGAACTTCGTATCCTGCTCGTTCACCGCAAAGGATCAACGCGCGCGTTCGGCCCGGGGAGAGAAGAGTCACCGGAACCATACCGGAAAGTCGGGCATCCGACTTTAGTCGGAGGGACGATGGGGACTGCCTCGTACGTGATGCGCGGGACCGATGTCGGGATGGAAAAGACGTTCGGAAGCGGAGTGCACGGGGCAGGAAGGGCTGTCTCACGGCGCAAGGCAGCAAAGCGCTACTTCGGGAAAGAAATCGAACGGGAGATGAGCTCCCGCGGGATCGTATTGCGTGCCCATTCCATGCGCGGGGTGGCCGAAGAGGCGCCGAGCGCGTACAAGGACGTGGAGCAGGTGGTAAACGCAGCCCAGGCGGCTGGGATCAACCGGTTGGTTGCCCGGCTGCGGCCGCTGGCGGTGATTAAGGGTTAGCCTGGCGATGCGAGAACGCGCGGGAGCTCTCAACGATCGCCCGCGCCAGCTTCTTCGGATCGTGCTTGATGGTCAGCTTCCCCTCGAGCTGTGCCGTACCGATGAGATCGGCGCGGATCACGGTCAACCCGTATTCGTTGTCGTCTCTGAGATCGTCCTTAACCAAATCCGCTTTTTCCTCCCGATAGCCACTCAGAATCTCCTCCGGCGGACGGGCGTTGTTCACTAATATGCTGTCGAAGGAGCGGACTGACACGTACTGATCGAGGACGCGTAGGTGGTCACACAGGGAAAACTCATCTGTTTCCCCGGGCTGGGTCATCAAGTTGGCCACGAGCATCTTCTCCGCTGGTGACTTTTCTATCTCCTCGGATATCCCTTCCACCAACAGGTTCGGGATAATGCTCGTGAACAAGCTGCCCGGTCCGAGGAGGATCAGGTCGGCACGGGAGATCGCTTCCAACACTCTATCGTACGGCTTGACCTTTTCGGCAGTGAGGGCAATTTTCTCAATCTTCCTCGGATCAGCACTGATTCTGCTCTCGCCTTCCAACCATTCCCCGTCCTCCATGCGCGCGACGAGGTGCGTCTTGGTGAGGGTGGCGGGTAGTACCTCTCCGCGAATAGCGAGGACCTGGCTCATCGCTTCAATCGCCCGATCGAATCCTCCGGTCGCCTGTTCTAACCCCACCAGAAGCAGGTTGCCCAGGGAATGACCTTCGAGTTCTCCTCCTCCTTTGAACCTATGCTGGAGGAGCTCGGCCATCCGTTCCTCATCAGCGGCCAAGGCGAGGATGCAGTTTCGCACGTCGCCGGGCGGAAGGACGTCAAGCTCGGCGCGCAGCCTCCCCGAGCTTCCCCCGTCATCCATCACCGTGACCACAGCGGTGATGTTCGCTGTCTTCTCCTTCAGCCCGCGCAGCAGGGTGGAGAGTCCTGTTCCGCCTCCAAGGGCAACGACCCGTGGACCTTTTTCGAGGAGCCGGGTGCGGAATATCATGTCAGCTGGCTTTTCGTGTCTCCCCGGAGCTACCCCGCGGGCGATCGAGCGCACGAGTCGGTTCAACCCAAGGCCGAACCCGAATAGCCCGATGAGCATGGCAAGAGAGATGATCACTCCGCGGGCAGCCTGTCCTTTAGGAAGAAACTCGTAGAGCTGCCGCACCCGCTCCGCGCCGATCACCTCCAACAATCCGAGGACGAAGATCCCCATCGACGCGAGGGAAAGGAGGATCCATCTCTTAATCTGCATTCCGGGATAGAACCAGCGTAGCCATCCCCGGAGCCTCAGTTTCATCCCGTCATCGCCCCGTTCACAAGTTCCACCCGTCCTTCACCCAGGATCCTCTCCAGTTCTTCCCGCAGGCTCTCCGATCCGGAGACGCGGAACCGCTCGGCGGCGATAACCTCGATCCCTGTACCGTCATCACCCTCGATCCGGAAGAGAACTGGCAGATCTCCTTTATCCTTCACAAGCCGCTCCGACAGAGCGTTCAGCCGGTCAGGTACGATCTCCTCCTCCCGCAGTCTGATCACCAACAGCGCCCGTCCCTTACGCGACAGATCGGCGATGGGGAACACCTCCTGAACGACGAGGTTGGGAGTCCCGTTCCTTACCCCGGAAAGAACCCGCATCCCGACGAGCCCGTCTACCGCGATGAGCCCTCCGGCTGTCTCCAGAACGCGGGGAAACACCGTCACTTCGACCTCACCATGTCCGTCCTCGAGCGTGACAAACGCCATCGGATCGCCGTTCCTCGTTGCGATCCTCCGCAGGGCCTTTATCCTCCCCCCGATGAGCGCCTCGCTCCCCTCATCGAGCGATGCCGCATCAGGAAGCGGGGTTGCGTATACAGAGAGCAGATCGCGATAGCGATCGAGGGGATGGGCACTGACATAAAGCCCGAGGAGCTCGCGTTCGAACGTAAGCAGCTCCTGTTGAGAGAACTCCTCACTCGGTACCTCGGGATCGACCGGGACAGTATCCACCGCGTCGAAGAACGACCGTTGACCACTCACCCGCTCGCGGCGGGAGATCTGCATCAGCTCAAGACCCTCGGACAACCGTGACAGCAAGCCCTTGCGCGTGTGCCCCAGGGAGTCGAACGCGCCCGCTTTGATCAACGCCTCCAACGCCTCGCGGTCGACACCGTCCCCATCGACCCTCCGACACAGGTCGAAGAACGACTTGAACCCATCACCACGGACGGCGATGATCCGCTCGATCGCTCCGGATCCCACATGCTTGATCGCCCCAAGCCCGAAGCGGATCCGCCTCTCCGCCACTGGGGTGAAGTCGTGCTCGCTCTCGTTTATGTCCGGCGGTAGGACTTCTATGCCCATCTCTTTGCATTCGCCTATGTACTCGGCGACCTTGTCCGTGTCCCCCTGTACACTTGTGAGCAGGCTCGCCATGAAGTGCGTGGGGTAGTTCGCCTTGAGATAGGCGGTCCAGTAGGAGACAAAGGCATAGGCGGTGGTGTGTGATTTGTTGAACCCGTAGCGGGAGAATTTCTCCATCTCGGCGAATGTCTGGGTCGCCTTGTCCCGCGGAATCCCGTTCGCAACACACCCCTCGATGAACTTCTCCCGCAGACTCTCCATGATATCTTTCTTTTTCTTCCCCATCGCCTTGCGCAGGATGTCTGCCTCGGCGAGCGAAAATCCAGCGAGGTGCTGGGCGATCAGCATCAACTGGTCCTGGTAGATGGGGAGCCCGTAGGTTTCAGCAAGTACCTCCTTCAGGTTCGGGTGGGGGTAGGTGACCGGACGGCGGCCATGGCGGCGCTCTACGTACTCATCGGTCATTCCACTTTCGAGAGGGCCGGGACGGTAGAGAGCGAGGAGCGCGATCAGATCCTCGAATCGGTCCGGTTTCATCCGCTTGATCAATCCGGTCATCCCCGAACTTTCGAGCTGGAAAATCCCGGCTGTCTTCCCCTCTCGAATGAGGGCGAACGTCTTCTCGTCGTCGAGCGGGATCTTGTCCAGGTCGATTTCGACCCCGGCCCGGTCGCGCAGCGACCGACAGGTGTCGTCGATCAGGGTGAGGTTGCGCAGTCCAAGAAAGTCGAATTTTAGCAGCCCTACTGCCTCGACGTCGGTCATGTCGTACTGGGTGACGCACTCCCCGTCGGTCAACCGCAGGAGCGGAACGTGGTTTATCAAGGCATCAGGGGCGATTACCACGCCGGCGGCGTGGGTAGAGGTGTTGCGGGAAAGACCCTCGAGGCGCAAGCCGATGTCGATGATCTCCCGCACCTTATCATCGGTTTCGTACAGCTCCTTCAGTTCCGCGACTTTCTCCACTGCAACCTTGAGCTGGTAACCGAACGGGATCAATTTCGCCAGCCGGTCGGTGACCGAGTACGGAACCCCTAGAACCCGTCCCACGTCGCGCACCACGCTCCGAGCGGCCATGCGATCGTATGTTGCGATCTGGGCCATCTTCTCCTTGCCGTATTTGTCCTGTACGTACTGGATCACCCGGTCGCGGCCGCGTACGCAGAAATCGATATCGAAGTCCGGCATGCTGATTCGCTCCGGGTTGAGGAACCGCTCGAAGATCAGGTTGTACTTGAGGGGGTCGACGCGGGTAATCCCCAGGGCATAGGCAACCAAGCTGCCTGCAGCTGAGCCTCTCCCCGGCCCGACCGGGATCCCCTCGTCCCGAGCAAACCGGACGAAGTCCCACACGATCAGAAAATAAGTGGCGTAGTTCATCCGCTCGATCACAGAGAGCTCGTACTCGAGCCGCTCCTTCACCTTTCCGTCCACACTCCCGTACCGTTCCTTAGCCCCTTGATACGCGAGCCTACGCAGATAAGCATCGGGGTCGGATTCTCCCTCGGGCAGGGTGAATGGGGGGATCATCGTCTTCCCGAACGGGATCTCGAGGTTGCACCGCTCGGCGATCACCCGGGTATTCTCGATTGCCTCCGGAACATCGGCGAACAGTTCCTCCATCTCGTCCCCGCAACGGAAGTGGTATCCATCCCCGTCGAAGGTGCGGTGGTCGGGATCCGATAGGGTCTTGTTCGCGCGGATGTTGAGCAGGACCTCATGGGCGAGGCGGTCGTCCGGAGTCAGGTAGTGAACGTCGTTTGTCGCCACAAGGGGGAGGGAAAGGTCCCGCGCCAGTTTTATGAGCTTTTCCCGCAGGATCTTACCCCGGTCCGTTCCGTGATCCTGGAGTTCTATGTAAAAGTTCCCCTCTCCGAAGATCTCGGCGTACTCGCGCGCCGCAGCCGCAGCTTCCCTCTCCTTTCCAGCAGCAAGGAGTCGGGGTATCTCCCCGCTTTCGCATGCCGAAAGGGCGATCAGCCCGGTGTTGTACTGGCGAAGAAGCTCCTTGTCCGCGCGCGGCTTGTAGTAGAATCCCTCGGTGTGGGCGCGGCTGACGATCGCTATCAGATTACGATAGCCGACTTCATTCTCCGCGAGGAGGACAAGATGATAGTAGCGCGAGCCCTGCTGCGGGGTGCGATCGTGCCGATCGCCCGGCGCGAGGTAGATCTCACACCCGATAATCGGTTTTATCCCCTTTTTCTTCGCAGCACGGTAGAACTTGATTGCCCCACTCATTACACCATGATCGGTGAGCGCAAGGGCATCCATCCCGCAGGCGGCAGCGCGGTCGAGAAGCCCTGAGATCTTACAGGACGAATCGAGCAGGCTGTACTCGGAGTGCGTGTGTAGATGGACGAACTGCGACGTCATCGGTTCTCCTTGATGAATATGACTTTTTCCTCGCCCGGCTTCACCAGCCCGAGCTCCTTGCGAGCGAGGTATTCGATCGTCGCCGGATCATCGGCTTGCGCAAGTTTGTCACGAAGTTCCTGTTGGACCGCCAGTGCAGTCCGCTCTTCTTGAGTGATACTGGCGATCTCAGCATGGAGACGCCTGATCTCGAGGAACCGATCGATGTAGAGGAAGGAGAGGAGACCGACGGTAAGCAGCACGGCGATGAGGACGGTCCTCTTTCTCCACCGCGGTCGTTCTGCTTTCGTCGGCGCCAGCCCGCCTTCCTCTCCCCCTCTCATCTTTTCCCCGTTTAACTACGGTCGGAATCGCGCTGGCCAATCCGCCAGTCTGAGTTCATACTCCTCTTCGATCCTGATCAATCGGTTGTACTTGGCCACCCGCTCCGAGCGCGATATCGAACCACTTTTCAGCTGCCCACATGCCGTGCCGGTGGCGAGATCGGCGATCGACGTGTCCTCCGTCTCTCCAGAGCGGTGGGAGACGACGCAGGTGTAGCCGGCGGAGTGGGCGAGATCCATCGTCTCCAGAGTCTCGGTCACTGTACCAATCTGATTCAGCTTGATCAGGATCGAATTGGCGATCCCCATGTCGATCCCCCGCTGGAGGAGCTTGGGGTTGGTAACGAAGTTATCGTCCCCTACGATCTGAATCTTGCTCCCAAGGCGCTTGGTGATCAGCTGCCAACCGGCGTCATCGCTCTCCGCTAGACCGTCTTCGATCGAAATGATCGGATATTCATCGACCCATTTTTCATAGATAGCGACGAGATCCTCAGCGGGAAGCATCTCCACCTGTCCGGAAACGGTGAACCGGTACTTGCCGTCCTGGAAGAAGCTCGACGCAGCGGAGTCGAACGCAAGGGCTACGTCTTCACCGGGGCGGTAGCCCGTCTTCTCAATTGCCTCTACGAGGAGCTTGAGCGCCTCCTCATTCTCATTCAAGTTCGGGGCGAATCCTCCCTCGTCTCCCACCGCAGTGGAAAGTCCTCGCTCCTTGAGGATTCCCTTTAACGTATGGAAAACCTCAGAACAGGCCCGAATCGCATCCTTGATTGTGTTCGGCCCGATCGGCACGATCATAAATTCTTGAACGTCGACGTTGTTATCCGCATGCTCCCCGCCGTTCAACACATTCATCATCGGCCGGGGGAGGAGCGGCTCCCGTGCTCCCGCGATGTAGCGGAAGAGAGGAATTCCCAAACTGTCCGCGGCAGCGCGCGCCACCGCTAGGGAAGCGCCGAGGATCGCATTTGCCCCCAGCATGCTCTTGTTCTCCGTTCCGTCCAATTTAAGGAGAAGACGGTCGATCTCCGCCTGCGCGAGGGCATCCTGTCCGATGAGAGCGGGAGCAATCTCGTCAATTACATTCTTTACCGCTTTCTGCACACCCTTTCCATGAAACCTCTTCGGATCTCCATCGCGCAGTTCGAGCGCCTCGCGTGTCCCCTTGGACGCGCCGGAAGGGATCGCCGCCCGTCCGAACGCCCCGTCCTCGAGTAATACATCCACCTCGATCGTCGGATTGCCGCGCGAGTCGAGGATTTCACGTGCTGTTATGTCTTCGATCAGTACCATGAAGTACCTCCTTATTTTGCTGAAGGGAGTATAAACCTCTGCCCTCCATCCCGGCAAGGACAGCCGATACGTTTATTTACTCTGGACATTTGTTCCATCGAATGATAAAAGCTAGCTTCAAGCTAGCTTTTAATAACTACAAGGTAGTGAAAGAAAAAAACCGGGGCCGAAAACCGGCCCCGGCAGAGTTAAATTCGTCCCTACTCCTTATAGATCTGATCGATGTGAATATCGTTGATCGCGATATCTACTGCCGCTCCATGCACGTTGGGTAGAGTGGCGACTGCCAGCTGGAAGTTGTTCGCCCACAGCGGGATCCACGGTACGTCCTGCGCACTCAGGATCTGAATCGCCTGGTACAGCTTCGCCCGTTTTGTCGTATCGACAGTGCTCGTCGCCACCTCAAGGATGTCCTTGTACGCCTGATAGTTGGGATGTTTGTTGAAGAACGTCCCCAAGCTCACCGGCGACTCGGTTGTCCACGGTGCGAGGAAGTTGGACGGCTCAGTGTAGTCAGGATACCAACCGAGGAGGAACATTCCGAACGTTCCCTTGGACATCGCGTCGGTGTATGCACCCCACTCCAGCGACTGAAGCGTAACTTTGATCACGCCGGTCTCTTCCAGGCTGCCCTTGATAACCGTTGCCACATCGGATTCAGTTGAGCCGTAATGCTTCGGAGTATACCACAGGTTGACCTCCAACGGATGGTCCTTGGTATAGCCTACTTCCTTCAGCAAGGCTACAGCCTTGGCGAGATCACGATGCGGGAAGCTCGGATAGGAACCGAAGTACGGCGGATTGATATCCGGAACCATGGAGTAGATCGGTTTGTTGATCCCGCTGAACACCTGATTGCAGATCGCGTCACGATCGACCGCATAGGAGATCGCTTGACGCACAATCTGGTTGTCAAACGGCGGATGCGTCACGTTGAATAGCATGTAGCGGATCGAGGAGCTCGGGCCGTACAGCTTGAGAACGACGTTCTTCTCCTTTTCCATGCTGATAATGTCCTGCGGGTTAAACGTGCGGAACGCTACGTCCACGTCCCCCGCTTCGATCGCCGCACGCAGGGCAGCACCATCGGAGTAGAACTTCTCAATGACATACTTCGACTTCGGCGCCGGACCGTAGTAGCCATCGTACGCCTCGTATTTCACGTACTGATCGGGCACGTACGCGAGGAGCTTGTACGGACCGGTACCGGCATACTTACCCTTGGCGAACGTATCGGCTGGGGTGCTCTTCGGCGAATAGATCAACGACGCCCCAATCTGGTTGGATACGCGCAGCAAGAACACCGCATCCGGCATCGTCAGCGTGATCTTAACCGTCAACGGATCGACAACCTCGATCTTCTTGATGTACGGCTTGATCAGCATTACGCCGCCCTTGGGACCATCGAGCCGCATCGTGCGTTCCAGCGCCCACTTGACCGCAGATGCATCGCACGGCGCTCCGTCCCAGAACTTAAGGTTCGGGCGGAGATGGAACGTGTACACCAAGCCATCCGACGAGATATCCCACGACTTCGCCAGGTCACCAACCACCTCATGTGTGACTGGATCGAGTTTGGTCAATGCGCCGGTGGTGTTGCGCAGTACATGCCAGCTGAAGAAATCGTAACTATTCGCGAATGACAGCTCATCTACACGGTCAGTAGTCCCAATGATAATCGGATTCTGCGCTACAGCAACCAACGAGCCAGTAACTAACAGCCCGACTACCATAAAAATAACTAACAGCTTTTTCATTACGTTTACCCTCCTTTCTTGATCTTACAGTTTCCTATGCTCTCCCTACAGAAGATATTCCCTGGATACATCACCTCCTTGAAGATGGAATTCAAAATCACTCTAGCACAGACTTTTTTAAAAGTCAAACCCGTTTCCGTTTGCGCTTTGGATTGACCAAATCGCTGATTCCCTCACCGATCAGCCCGAACCCGAGCGACAGAGTAATGATCATCACTCCCGGGAATGTGATCAACCACCACGACCCGGATTGCAGGAATTTCTGTCCGTTCTGAATGTCGAACCCCCAGTCGGGCGCCGGCGGTGGTAGTCCAAATCCGAGGAACGACAGGGCAGCGACAGTGAGAATGGCGTCGGCGAGGTTAAACGACGATACTGCCATGATCGCGTTGACCGTGTTAGGAGCGACATGACGAAGGATTATCCGAGAGTTGCTCGCCCCCAGGGCCCGCACCGCCTCGACGTAGGTGGACTCCCGCACCTGAAGGGCCTCGGCGCGGGTGACACGGAAGTAAGTAGGGATATATACCACCCCCACCGCGATGATCATCGGACCGATTCCCGCGCCGAACATAGCAACGAGAACGATGGCAAGGATCATTGACGGAAACGAATAGATGGCGTCCATGGTGAGCGACAGCGCCCGGTCGAGCATCCCGCCAAAATAACCAGAGATCCAGCCGAGCGCCGACCCGATTGTCATGCTGAGCATCACTGCTCCGAACGCAACGATGATCGACGCCTTGCCGCCAGCGAGCACACGACTGAACACATCGCGTTGCAGCTGATCGGTCCCCATCCAATGGTGGATCGACGGGCCCTGCAGCCGCGGTGCGCTCCGATAATACACCGGATCGTACGGGGTGAACCCCGGGACCGTGTTCGCCAGGATTGTCACCACGATGAACGTGATCACGATCGCCAGTCCGATCTTGAGAATCGTCTGGTGGCGAAGGGCGTGTCGCCCCCGGGTCAATCTGGTCAACACCGAGTCAATAATACGGGCAAACAGAAAATTGCGGGGAACTTTGCTCGGCATATCAATACCTCACTCGCGGGTCGATCACCGAATAAAAGATATCCACGATCAAATTAATCACTGAAATAAAGATCGCAATAAACACTACGCTCCCCTGGATCTGGGGAAAATCGCGCGCCTCGATCGAGCGCACGAGGAACTGCGCCACACCGGGCCAGGAGAACACTGTCTCCGTCAGTACGGCTCCTCCCATCAAGATAGCAAATTGTAATCCAAATACGGTGATGATCGGAATGAGTGCGTTGCGCAGTGCGTGTATCAGGATTACCACCCGTTCCAGCACTCCCTTGGCGCGGGCAGTGGTGATGTAATCGGCGTCCAGCACCTCGAGCATACTTGCCCGCGTCATCCGCCCGAGCAGCCCGGCCTGGGCGAATCCGAGGGTAACGGCAGGCAGTACAAGATGTTTGGCCACGTCAGCGATAATCTTCGGATCTCGGCTCAGAAACGCATCGATTAGGTAAAACCCGGTCACCGGGTGGAACGAGAACGCCAACCGTCCCCCGATTCGACTCGCCACCGGAAACCAGTGTAGCTTCACTGCAAAGAACACCTGCAACATCAGTCCGAGCCAGAATAACGGGGTAGCGAACGAGCCAATGTGAAACACCCGTACCGCATGATCGATCGGGGTATCAGCGCGGATAGCGGCGATTAACCCAGTACCAAACCCGAAGATGAACGCGAACATCATCCCCCAAAATGCAAGTTCAAGGGTAGCGGGGAAATGAGCGAACAGCGCGGTCAGCACCGGTTGTGAAGTACGGAATGACGTACCGAAATCCCCGTGAATAATCCCCCACAGGTAGCTGGTGTACTGAACATACAATGGCCGATCCAGCCCGAGCTTATGTGCCATTTCCTGTTTCTGTTCCTGAGAGACGTTGCGACCGCCGAGCATCGCCTCCACCGGCCCACCGGGAACAATACGCAGGATCAAGAACACGAACGTGAGCAGGATCAATAACATAGGGACAGTAAGAGCCAACCGTTGGATGATGTATCGAGTTATGCCTCCCATTACCGCCTCATTCCACGAATGTTGTAACTGGAACCGAAAATCAAACAGCAGTATAGCAAAGGTAGCGCCGAAATACAACTGAAGCGACGTTCACCTTTGACTTTCCGCCAACAAGCCGCTAGAATCTGGGCTAATAAAGGAGAGCCGCAATGCATACCGACAGGATTCGCACCCTTTTTCTGGAATACTTTGAACGCAACGGGCACAAGCGACTGCCCAGTTCCTCCCTTGTTCCTAACGATCCCACCTTACTGTTCACCGCCGCCGGGATGGTGCAGTTCAAGGAGATCTTCTGGGGGCGGAGGAATCCCGACTACCCGCGCGTCACCACGTGTCAGAAGTGCTTCCGCACCACTGACATCGAAAACGTGGGGGTAACCGCGTTCCATCACACTTTCTTCGAAATGCTCGGTAACTTCTCGTTCGGGGATTACTTCAAGCAAGGAGCGATTGAGCTCGCATGGAAGTTCGTTACTGAGGAGCTTGGAATTCCCAAGGGAAAACTATGGGTATCAGTGTACAAGGAAGACGAGGAGGCATACGCGATCTGGAAAGACGTTATCGGGATCCCGCCGGAGCGGATAGCAAGGTTGGGAAAGGACCACAACTGGTGGGGGCCGGTGGGCAACTCCGGCCCGTGTGGCCCGGACTCGGAGATCTTTTACGACACCGGCGTAGAGAATGCGTGCGGCCCGGATTGCCGCGGGGTGGCGTGCGACTGCGATCGGTTCTCCGAGATCTGGAACCTCGTTTTCATGCAGTATGAGGCAAAGGAGGACGGCAGCCTTGTCCCGCTCGCCCGCAAGAACATCGACACCGGGATGGGGCTTGAGCGAACCGCGGCCGTGCTTCAGGGAGTTAAAACCGACTTTGATATCGACCTTTTTGCTCCAATCATTGAAGCGATCGAGGGAATGGCGCAGGTGAAAGACGACCGCGTCTCCCGCAACATCATCGCTGATCACATCCGGGGGGCACTCTTCCTCATCGCCGACGGGGTTCTCCCGGGAAACGAAAAACAGGGCTACGTCCTGCGGCGAATCCTACGGCGGGCGATCCGTGCGGCAGAGCGGCTCGGGATTCCACCGGGAAGCCTTGCTGGGTTCATCGACCCGGTGATCGAAGCGATGGGTAGAATCTACCCCGAGATCGTCTCCGCGCGTGCGTTGGCCGCGCAGGTGATAAAAAGCGAGGAGGGCTCGTTCCGCCGCACTCTCAGAGCAGGAGAGAGGCGTTTAGAGGAGAAGCTCGCCGACCTTGCCGAACGGGGAGAGGCCGTGCTCCCGGGAGAGGTCGCGTTCGAACTCTACGATACGTACGGGTTCCCCCTGGAGATGACTGCCGAGATTGCACACGAGCGTGGGATCGAGATCGACCGCAATGGGTTCGACCGGGCGATGGCGGGGCAGCGGGCGCGGTCAAAAAAGGAGGCGGCAGTAGTCGACTCAAGATTCGCAGGTAGTGGGGATAACCTCTCCCCAACCGAATTTCTCGGCTATGAGCATCTCGAAGCGGAGGCGGAACTCCTGCGAAAGATCTCCGATGACGAATCCCTCACCTTCGTGTTCGACCGCACTCCGTTCTACGCCGAGTCCGGGGGTCAACTCGGGGATACGGGTTTAATCGAAAACCTCAACCGACCAGGAAAGGCAGAGGTGACCGACGTGCAGAAGACGCCGGCAGGAGCGTTCCTGCATCGGGTGCGGATCGTCTCCGGTGAGTTCACAGCTGGGGACCGCTGCCGACTGGCGGTGGATCCTGACCGCCGGGCGCGGATCGCTCGTCATCATACCGCCACTCATCTCCTCCACGCCGCCCTGCGCAAGGTGCTGGGGGAGCACGTGATCCAGGCCGGTTCGCTCGTCGCTCCGGAGGAGTTGAGGTTCGACTTCTCGCATTTCTCCCGCATGACGGACGAAGAGATCGCTCAGGTGGAGGAGCTCGTCAATCGGGTTACCCTCTCCGATGTTCCGGTAGAGACGCGTGAGATGCCGCTGGATGAGGCGAAGAAGACCGGGGCGATGGCCCACTTCGAGGAGGAGTACAAGGGAAAGGCCCGGGTGCGGGTGGTATCGATCAGTGATTTCAGCCGCGAACTGTGCGGTGGCACACACGTCTCCCGCAGCGGGGAGATCGGCCTGGTGAAGATCATCTCCGAGGAGTCGGTCGCATCCGGTACCCGGAGGATCAGGGCGGTCGCTGGGATGGAGAGTCTGCGGCGCCTGCAGGCCGACGAGCGGCTTATCGCCGCGCTGCGCGCCCGGCTCGGGGAAGACCCACTTTCCGGGCTCGATCACCTGGAAGAGGAGCTATCCGCACTGCGTGCTCGGCTGCGGGAAGCGACGGACGCTATCCTGAAGACGAAGCGAGACGAGCTCATCGCCGCCGCGGAGCGAATCGGGGAGGTGACACTGGTCTCCGGGAGACTAGACATGGGAATCGACGACTTGAAGCGCCTCGCCGATCTGATCGAGGAGAAGGTTCGCCCGGCCGTCGTCCTCCTCGGCGGAGCGGTAGACGGCCGCGGGATCGTCGTTTCCAAAGTGAGCAAGGGATTAAAGGCACACGCCGGAAACGTGGTCCGCGAGATGGCGAAGATCCTCGGCGGTGGAGGTGGAGGAGCTCCTACCTTCGCGCAGGGGGGTGGGCCGAACGCCGCGGAGATCGACCGCGCTCTCGTCACTGGGAAAGAGGCGGTAAAGAGCGCTTTATCCTCCTAGCCGCACCGGCATGCATACGTAGAGGAATCCCTCGTCCTGCGGGGAGATCGCTTCTCCGGCCGGTTCGATCAGTCCGGCCTTCTCCGGGTCGGTGAGCCACAGTCCGACCTCGTCCGACGCCATCCGCTTCAGCGCGTCGATCAGGTATTCCGCCTTAAACGAGATCTCGATCTCCGCTTGGGGAACCTTGCGTAACCGAACCCGCTCCTCCGCCTCTCCCTTCTCCTTGGAGGAGGAGTTGATGCGAGCCGCGCTCTCCTCCGGAGTGACACGGAAAGTGACCGCACCCGACTCTTCGGCAGCGGTGATCTCGATCCGCTGCAGTGCCTCGAGCAGCGCATGCCGCTCGAAGAAAAGCGAGATCGGGTTGTCCTTCGGGATGACCCGCTCAAAATCGGGGAACTCCTCAGCGATCGTCTTTGCCATGAACGTCACCCCACCAGCGCGGAAGAAGAGCTGGCCCGATCCCTTGTAGATCTCGACTGTATCACCAGTGAGCTGCGACAGAACCCGGTCCAGGTCGGTAAGAACCCCGGCCTCGATCAGGTACTCCCCCTCTTCCAGGATCTCTTCCACCCCGATCGTCTTCATCGCCAGGCGGTAGCCGTTGGTCGCCACCATCTTGAGGGATCCGCCTTTGAGGACAAGGTCGACCCCGGTTAGGCTCAATCGGGTTGTCTCTCCTGCCTTGAGAGCGGCGAACGCTGTCTGCTCCAGTCCGCGATGGAAGAGATCGATCCTCAGGGTAGCAACCTTGTCCGGTGGGAGGGAAGGAATCTCTGGGTAGTCCTCCACCGGAAGGGTGGGCAGATCGAACAACGCCTCACCGCAACGTAGTTTCACCACTCCTCCGTCGGATTCATCATGCTTTAGGCTCACCCGATCGTCGGCCGGCAGCCGGGAGGCGATCTGGGAGAGGACGGCCCCGTTCAGGATGACCGTCTCATCCTGCCCATTGTTCTCCACCGGAATCTCACACTGCACCGCCCGTTCGAGATCGGTCGCGCTCAATCTCAATCTATCGCCGGAAAACTCGAACTTCAGCCCGGAAAGGATCGGCATGCTGCTGCGGGTGCCGAGGGCGTAGCTAGCCAGTTTCACTCCGAAGACGAGGTCATCCTTCATCAGAACAAGATCCATCTTTCTCCCCCTTGCGCAAAGCAGGTTTCACCATCATGATAACCGTCAGCCAGGCACATGACAAAAGTCAAACGCCGAGTAGGGCGGTCACCTCGGAAGCGATCTCCCGGACCGATTTCCTGCCATCGATAATAACGACTGTCCGGTCGCCGCGGGTGAGTTCGAGGTAGCCCTGTCGAACCCTTCGATAGAACTCAAGGTCCTCCCCCTCGATCCTATCTCCTTTCCCTTTCCTGCGCCCGAGAGCGATTTCTGCGGGTAGATCTATGAGAAAGGTGATATCGGGTTTGCGCCCCTCGGTCGCCGCATCGTTCAACCGGTGGATAAGCTCCAGGGAAAGACCGCGGCCGTAGCCCTGGTAGGCGAGGCTGGAAAGACGATATCGACTGGATACGACCACTGCTCCTTCAGCCAGCCCGGGCTTTATTACCTGGGCGTATACCTGCGCCCGGCATGTGATGAGAAGTAACAGCTCGGAAAGCGGTAATAAATCGGAATTATTTCTTGAAAGCAGGAGCTTGCGCACCTCCTCGCCGATCGGGGTCCCTCCCGGTTCGCGCGTCGTCACCACCGGCAGGCCGCGCGATCGCAATTGCTCAGCGAGCAGGCGCACCTGAGTCGACTTCCCGGTGAAATCGAGCCCTTCGAATACGATCAACTTTCCCCTAAGCTCTATCCGGCTCACCCCCGAAAAACAGCGTATGAATGATTATCATAGCAACACCGACGGTGATGCAGGCATCGGCGAAGTTGAACACCGAGAACCATCGCACTTCGAAAAAGTCGAGAACATACCCGTACATCACCCGATCTATCAGGTTTCCTAACGCCCCTCCAAGGACGAGGGAGAGCCCCACCTTGAGCAATCGGCCGCGCATTGGAACGAAGATCAACGTCGCCGCGATCGCGGCAGATACAAGGGCCGAAACGAGGATGAACAACAGTCCGCTTCCCGGAAAGATCCCGAACGCTCCACCGGGATTGTGGACCAGGCTCAGACGAATGAACCCGGGAACAATTGCCCGAGGAATAAATACATGTCCCTGTACCCACCATTTCAATAATCGGTCGATCGCTATAACAATCCCGGCGATGCTCAAGTAAGTCCATCGTTCCATACGGAAAGCCTATCTTCATTATTCAAGCCGATCAAGGTCCGATGTCCTGCCGTCCAGTCGATCCTGAATAACCCGAAACTTTCCGCCGCACAGCGGTGTAGTTAAAATCGGGTGATTGAAATGAAGCGAAAGTTAGTCATTGAGTTGATGGTAGTAGGAATGGTCCTCACGTTGACAACTTCAGTCGGCTTCTCTCAGGTAAGTGCGTCGAGTTCTGCCTCGTCGCAAGGACCGGTGCGGGCAACGGTGGGAACATTCCTGTTTGAGGAAGGAAGCAAAATAGCACTTGAGCTCCACCGCTCTGATCCCTGTCCGTGTATGTGTGAACCGATTCTCGTAGAAGGATTGCAGGTGCTCGACCGAGCGGACAACCCCATATACACAGAAGAATGGACTCCAGTCCCCTATGAGGAATGGACCGGAACTTGGAATCTGACGGATAATCAGGGAGCACCCGTCACACCGGGAACTTACACCATCGAGATCCGTACCTCGGTCGGGAAGTTCCGGGCTGAGGTAAAAATCTTGAGAAAAGGGGAGCTGCCGCTGTACGGGAGGATAAGAGCGCAGGCATCTGTGTGTGGTCTTGGACTTGACGTCTACCGTCTTATCACAGAAGATGAGGCCGGCAGCATCGTCAAAATAAGGACAGGGGAGAAGGTAATGGTCTCTCTACATGGTAACCCGACTACCGGTTATCAGTGGGACTTCTCGACTGATCTCTCCGATGGAATACTCACCCAGCTTTCCGGCACCGACTATCGCCCAGATAGTTCGCTCCTCGGTGCGGGAGGGACTTTTATGTTCCGCTACGCAGCCGAAAAATCAGGAACAATCACATTGAAGTTCGTATACCACCGGCCGTGGGAGAAAAACATCCCTCCTCAGGAGTCGTTCACGGTAACGATCATCGTGCAATGAGTGTCTAAGAACTGGTCGGTTGAGGAATAATCAAGGCAGAAAGAGTTAAAGGGAGGTGGATTCTTCGGACCGATAAAGGCAAACCTCACGAACAAGGAAGTGAGGGGCGCAAAGCCACGGGCCTGAGATGGCAGCCGGGTTACCGAAGACGAAGATATGAAAAAATGGATCGCTATCTCCCTTCTCTTGAGCATACTTTTCTCCTTTGCCGCGATTGCTGCTGATTCCGCCACGGCGACGGTGACGGTCACGTGGAGGGTTCTTCCGTTCCAGTCACTGACGATCGCTGGAAAGGGCGACTCCGGAACGAGCGTTGTTTCCCATTTCGATCTTAAGGCTCCAACCGCAGCTGACATCGCCGCTGGGTACATCGAAGAGGACGGAGCCATCACCTTGGTTGCGGCGAGCAATATCCCTTGGACGGTAAAGGTGCACGCCCTAGAGGGTAATCTAGGAGAAAGCTACGATGGTACTTACGTGAAGCCACTCTCCGATTTCCTCGTGCGGGCAAATGATGGGAAGTTCTTCCCCATAGCGCAGTTCGACCAGACGCTAGCAAGCGGTGAGCGAGGATCGTACAAGCTCACCATAGACTACAAAGTATTACTGGACAGTGGTTACAAACCGGGTGATTACGGACTTACCCTCGTCTATACAATCACCGGAAGGTAAATCAGGGCTCACCCAAACTCACGCGCTCGCGGATCCTGGATATCGTCGTTTTACCTATTCCCTCCACATTCTCGAGTTCATCCAAGCTTGTAAATGCCCCGTGTTCCTCACGATAGGCGATGATTCTCCGGGCTATTGCCTCTCCAATCCCGGGTAGGGTCATTAGTTCGTTCACTTCGGCGCTATTTATATCAACTTTGGGCACCGATGAGAAAAAACGCGGAACGATGACGTGCACTTCTGGGACGACGACTTCATGCGGAGGCAGGATCCGCGGATGGTGGAGCGACGGAATCAACAAAGCGATACCTGAAGCGAGAATTGCGACGGCCAAAAGGACTATCAATCCCCGCTCTTGTGCTGGAGAGAAACCACGATTCATGGAAGATGGAACAACTCCTTTATCCGGGAAAGTCCCGCCTGCTCACGCGCGAGCCGCATCCGTTCGGGAAACCGTTCGTAGCGCGGCCGCCCAAACTTATCTGAATAGGCACGATAGAAGATCTCTCCCAATCGGCGGCGCAACTCCGGAGTTCGGGAAAGGAAGCGCCCTTTTCTCTCGAGCAAAAGCTCGATCTCCGGGATGTAGGTCTCGATTTGGGAAGCCTCGGTAAACAATCTAAGTGCCTTCTCCGGATCTTCCTCCAATACAGCCTCCGCATCCCGGAAGAGCTCTCTTCTCTTGAGTTCTGCCTGGGCGAGGGCGCGCATTTTTTCTGCTTGCCCGCGATAGTACGCTAGCTCACCTCGGGGAAAGGCAAGGATCCTCCGTGGGCAGTTATCGTCTGGAAATTCGCGTGGGGAGGAAGCGATTCTGCCGTGGAGGGCGAGACACTTCGCCGGTGTGGAATAGGTGATGTTGGTGTAGTATTGATAATAGGTCTTGGTACGCATTCGTAATCACCTGTCAGTCAGTCTAAGACCGAAACACGGGCGAGGCAAGCCCAATCCAAGGAGGAGACATGCTGAAGATTGCGCTTTCGACTTTCCTGGTTGTATTTCTCGCTGAACTCGGGGACAAGACCCAACTCGCCGTACTCTCGTTCACGACCAAGTTCCAATCCCCGATAGCCGTGCTCATCGGAGCGGGAAGCGCCCTGCTGCTTTCCACTGCTCTCGCCGTCGGAGCTGGCTGGTTTCTCATGCGATCGATACCGACGAGCGGATTCCGCATCGTCCACTATGTGGTAGGAGTGGTTTTCATCGGATGCGGGATATGGACAATTATCAAGGCCTAATCAGCGGAGAACCAGGGGCGTTCCTCCCAAGGTTCAAGCTTCTTCAGTAGGGAGTACTCGGTCATATCGAGGTGGATGGGAGTTATTGAAATAAACCCGTTCGCGATTGCCCAGATGTCGGTTCCCTCTTCCTCCGGTGGAACCTCAGTAAGCGGATCTCCGGTGATCCAATAATAGCTCCGGCCGCGCGGGTCCTTTCCGGTGACGAGGTAGTTCTTGTACGCCTGTCCGCCGAGGCGAGTTATCTTCACCTCGGGATTCTTTCCCTGAGGAGCCGCCGGGACGTTGACATTGAGCAGTATACCTCGCGGGAGAGGTCTGTTCTCCAGTAGAAATTCGGCAAGGCGAGCGGCGAACCGTGCTGCCAAACCGTAGTTAGAATTCGTCCGCGGGTCAACCCCCACATCGAACGAGACGGCAACTGACGGGATCCCGGCCCTCACCCCTTCCATGGCTGCGGCAACGGTGCCGGAATAGGTGATGTCCTGTCCGATGTTTAGCCCAGCGTTGATCCCAGATACAACGAGATCCGGACGAGCGTCGAGTAGTCCGAGTAAGGCCAGCGATACACAGTCAGACGGAGTACCGCTTGTCACATGCCCGATAGTTCCATCGAGAAGCTGTACCCGGTCAACGCGTAACGGTTTATGAAAAGTCATCGTCCGGCTCGCGGCCGACCAGTTTCTATCAGGAGCGTACACTTCCACCCGCGCCACTCGGTCGAGCTCCTGTTTAAGGGCGGTAAGTCCGGGGGCGTTCACTCCATCATCGTTTGTAACCAGAATCAATCGCTCAGGCAACTCGCTTCCCTCCTTTCCTCATCTCACTCCGTCACCCCTTTTGGGCCCGCTTTATAGAAATGAAGGGCATTATCTCCATAGGTACGCAGATCAATTCGGGAGAGGATCCCATAGTTCGGGGCAAGGTTCTCCTTCTTGTACACCTCGGTCACAACGACTGCTCCCTCCGCTAAGATGTCCCCTTTCCCAAGACGGGAAAGGGCATCCGCAGCAAGACCTCTCCCATACGGTGGACCGACGAACAAGAGGTCAAATTTTTTGCCCCGCCGGGAGAGCCTATCGATCCCGGAGAGATAATCATCCTGGATAACCCGAGCACGGGATAAAAACCCAAGATTTTCCAGGTTACGCCGGGTTATTGCACAGGCACCAGGAGAAGAATCGATGAACACGCTTTCCCGCGCCCCGCGGGAGAGTGCTTCCAGGCCGATACTTCCCGTGCCGCAGAACAAGTCAAGGAATCTGGAATCGGGTACGAGCTCGCTGATGATGTTAAACAGAGCAGTGCGCACAAAATCGCGCATCGGGCGGATGCCCTCCTCCTCCCATGGCACGAGCTTACGCCCCTTTCTGCTGCCGCTTATGATACGCATTTACCCTCCTTGACTTTCCCTTCTACCATCCCTAAGATGTTCGATCGGCCGCTTGCAAATAGTATTTTATAGAGGATAAGGGAGAAAAAGGGGCTTATCAACCGATGAACTTTTCTGGGGTGCGCACCATCATTTTCGATCTCGACGGCACCCTGTGTCGATACGGGCTGAGCACCGCACAGGCAATCGCCGCTACGCTGGAGCGCGTCGGGTTGTCACCCGCTTCCTTGGGCGATCCCGACAGCGTCGCTACCCGTTATATTGAACTCTGGCACGAGGAGGAAAAGGTACGATCGCCGCAGCCGTTCCGCGAGAGGATCTGGTCACGGTTGCTCGCGGAACACGGAATCAACGAGGACGGCCTAGCGCAAGTTCTCGGTGACACCTATATCAGTATCCGCCTTCCCTCCCTTCGGCTCGACCCAGCCGCGGTGCCTCTCCTCACCGCCCTGCGACCCCAGTACCGCCTCGGGCTCCTCACGAATGGACCGGGAGAGATGCAGTGGCCGAAGATAGAGCGGCTCTCCCTTGAACCCCACTTCGATGAGATCATCGTCGCCGGGGACGTGGGAATATATAAGCCCGATCCCAAAGTATTCCAGATCGTCCTCTCCCGTCTCAATGAGGTTCCATCTCGCGCCCTGTACGTCGGGGATTCTTACCAGATGGACGTCGTCGGGGCAAAGCGGGCTGGACTACTCTCCGTCTGGCTAAATAACTCGGAAAATAATGAACCCCTTGATTCAGTCCGCCCGGACGCGGAGATCGAGCAATTATTCCACCTGGAGGGAATACTGTGAAAAAGGTCGACGTTGCGATCCTCGGTGCTGGGCCAGCGGGGCTGTTCGCCGCGGAGGCACTTGTCGGAAGTGAACTTAAGACGATTCTCATCGACAGAGGGCAGGATCCGCGAAGACGCACTCACCTTGCGT
>CAZZJU010000021.1:0-20465 GCA_964654805.1 uncultured Thermotogae bacterium
GTAGGAAAGCTCCTCGGTCTTTTCCGGCCAGCCCATGACCGAGAACGGCCACAGAGACGAGGAGAACCAAGTGTCAAGTACATCTTCCTCCTGGCACAATTCAACATCCTTCCCATAGTGTTTCCGAGCGCGCGCATGCGCCTCGGCCTCGTTCTCCGCGGCAAACGGGGTATCGTCCGGACCGTACCATACCGGAATGCGGTGTCCCCACCACAGCTGTCGTGCTATACACCAGTCGCGGATGTTCTCCAGTCACTCGTAGTAAAGCTTGGTCCACCGGGCTGGGTGAAACTTGATCTCGCCCCGCTGCACCGCCTCGATCGCCGGAGCAGCGAGCGGTTTCATGCGCACGAACCACTGGGTGGATATGATCGGCTCGACCGCGGTCCCGCAGCGTTGGCAGTGTCCGACGGCATGGCGGTAGGGAACGACCTTCTCCAGGTAGCCCTCCTCCTTGAGTCGGGCAACCACCGCCTCCCGCGCTTGTTCGCGGGTCATCCCGGCGAACGGTCCGCCATTCTCGTTAATCGTACCGTCACCGTTCAGGATATTAATCCCCGGAAGGTCGTAGCGCTTTCCAATTTCAAAGTCAACCGGATCGTGCGCTGGGGTGATTTTGAGCACCCCGGTTCCGAACTCGGGGTCGACCTCCTCTGCCCCGACGATCGGAAGCGGACGATCGAGGAGCGGTAGGATCGCGGTCTTTCCGATCAGGTAGTTATGCCGCTCGTCATTCGGATTCACCGCCACCGCGGTGTCACCGAGCATCGTCTCCGGCCGGGTGGTGGCGATCGTCACCGACTCGCCTTCCTTCAGCGGGTAGCTGATGTAATAGAGATT
Source organism: uncultured Thermotogae bacterium (assembly GCA_964654805.1). Taxonomy (GTDB): domain Bacteria; phylum Bipolaricaulota; class Bipolaricaulia; order UBA7950; family UBA9294; genus S016-54. The sequence continues at coordinate 841 of CAZZJU010000021.1, forward strand.
ACCATCGATTTCTTTGTGTTCAACCTCAATGTCGGACAGGGCGGTTTCGCAACGCGGACACCAGTTGATCAAGTAATCGCCACGATAGATCAGCCCGGCATCGAACAGGTCGACGAATGCCTGACGCACAGCGCGGGATAGGCCTTCATCCAACGTGAACCGAAGTCGGTCCCAGTCGCAGGACGCCCCCAGCGCCTTGAGCTGATCGATGATCTCCGATCCGTACTTCTCCTTCCATTCCCACACACGGGCCACAAACCGCTCCCGCCCGAGGTCGTGTCGGGACAGCCCTTCCTTTTCCAGTGCTTTCTCCACCACATTCTGGGTAGCGATCCCAGCGTGGTCAGTGCCAGGGAACCAACACGCGGCGTACCCGTCCATCCGCTTGTACCGGATCAGGATGTCCTGCAATGTGTTATTCAGAGCATGCCCCATGTGTAGCCTCCCAGTCACATTCGGAGGCGGGATCACGATGGAAAACGGCTGTTTATCCGGATCCACTACCGCGTGAAAGTAACCTCCCCCCTCCCATAATTTGTACATTTCCCCTTCCACTTGGGAGGGTTGGTAACGCTTCGGAAGTTCCATTATCTATCCTCCGTGCGGATGTGGGATCACATCCAAGCTCCTATGGTAAGATCGTAGTCGTGGAGTTCATCCTCATCGAAGAACAATGCTAGCTCGCGGGTGGCCGAGGCGACAGAATCTGAACCATGCACCAGGTTCTTGGTGAGGTTCAGCCCAAAATCGCCGCGGATTGTCCCTGGAGCTGCCGATTGCGGGTTAGTTGCTCCCATCAATCCCCGCACGACTTCGACCGCGTTATCCCCTTCGATCGCCAATGCGACGATTGGAGACGAAGTTATAAACGAGACAAGCTCGGAGAAGAACGGCTTCGCCGAATGCTCCTGGTAGTGCTCGTGTGCCAGAGCTTCACCGACCGTGAGCATTTTCATTCCTACGATCTTCAACCCTTTATCCTCGAACCGGGAAACGATCCGACCGACCAACCCACGTTGCACAGCATCCGGTTTACACAAAACCAGAGTACGTTGGATAGACATCTTACCTCCTACGGCCTTCTGATATAGCGACGCCCTTCCACTTCCTGAATCAGGTTCCTCAACTGCAATGTGAGGAGGATATGGGCCGCCTCGGTGGGGGAAATGTTCCCTTGGGCAATGATATCGTCAATATGAGTCGGTTCAAGGCCAATTAGGTCGTATACCCGTTGTTGCATAGGGGTGAGTGAAGATAATCTCCCATCATCATGCTCCTGCTCCGGTTGAATGAGCCCAGCGAGATCGGGAAATTCGGATAAGATGTCACTTACTTCCATCACAAGTTTTGCTCCATCTTGGAGTAAACGATTCGTCCCCCGGCTCATGATACTCGTTACCGGTCCCGGCACAGCGAATACCTCCCGCCCCTGATCCACAGCCAACCTGGCGGTGATCAGTGCTCCGCTTCTCTCCGGTGCCTCGATTACTACTACACCGCGCACAATTCCGGCAATAATCCGATTGCGTTGAGGAAACGTCCATTTAGTCGGGGCCATGCAAACTGGATATTCACTCAGAACTACTCCTCCAGAATTAACTATCTCCTCGGCCAGCCTTTGATTCTCCGCCGGATAAACATGACCAAGTCCAGAACCAAGGACAGCAACAGTACTTCCATTTCCATCAAGCGCGCCGCGGTGAGCAGCTGTGTCAATTCCCAAAGCAAGACCACTGACCACCGTGATTCCAAGGGCAACCAGTTTGGATGCGAGCCCGCACGCCACCGTCTTTCCGTAACCGCTCGCTCTCCTGGTACCTACAATCGCAATTGATCTGCGTGGGTCAAGCTCACCATCTCCTTTTGCATACAGAACCACCGGTGGACTGTCGATCTCCCGCAAGGCCGATGGATAATCTGAATCGATGATTGTGACGATCCTTACTTCAAGCTCACTCACACGTTTCAACTCCTGATCTATCGCTCTTTCATCCCGCTTTGCTGCTATTACATCGGCTGTCGCTGATGAAACTCCAGGAACAGCTGCAAGTTCCCTGGCAGAAGCTTCCCAGATCGCTCGGGGAGAAGGGAACCGCGTGAGAAGCATTTTCATCCGACGCGGAGTGATTTCAGGTATCAAGTTAAGTCCAATCAGATAACGTCGTCCTTCTTCCATCATTTGTTTAGGCTAGTGCTAATAGCGAGGTTGTCAAGCTCCCTTGTCCCATCGTTGTGAGAAGGGACAGATTCCATTAATATGAAGAACGGTGATGATCGTGCCATTTCTTGTCTTTATATTCGCTTGTCTCGAACTTTTCGCGCTTATCGAGATTGGTCAATTGATCGGACCTGGGCCAATATTGGGGGAGATACTCCTCACCGGGGTCGTGGGGGTTATCCTACTTCAAATTGCGTTCGGAAGAGCAATAGCAGGGATGATAGTGCAGTTGTTCGCTGGTCGGTTTACCCTCAGGGATCTATTGCGTCGCCGTGAATTACTCCTCCTTCTCTCCGGCGTACTTCTCCTCCTCCCTGGGATTATCAGCGATATCGGTGGATTGATACTCATCGGACGTTATCTGTTCTCTCGCTCGCGAAGGACTCCTCCCCCCGTAGAGGACGTAATCGACGTAGAGTACGAAGTGCATGACGAACACCGCTGATAGTAAGCGAGCATAATTAAATAGACAACGATCCCACCAAGCCATACTCCCATCCAAGAGGGCACACGTAGGTATACGCACGGAAATTTCCCCATCCACATCACAACTACGATGATCGTGTGTAGAACAATCGCCAGAATACTCCCTGCATAAGCAAAGAGAAACGTAGGAGATAAAATAACCGCGAGCAATCCGCTCCACAGCCCGACAGCGGCAAGCGGAACGACGAGAAGATTCGCAAAGAGCGTCAACGGGTAGAAGGCCCCAAAGTGATAGGCAAGGAACGGAGCTGTCCCTGCCTGCGCCGCTCCTGATGTTAAAACCAATAATAGACCATACCTCAACAATGAACTGCCAAACGCAAAGTTAGTCGTCAACCGCTCGACCCGTTCTGTTAGCCTAAACTCCGAGCTAAATATGAAAAGTATCATCGCTGTCGCGCCGAAGCTCAATTGGAACCCAATATCTTGAATAGATCCCGGTTGAAGAGCGAGGAGAACAACTCCGGCAGCAGCTAATGATTGGAACGGATAAATCCAACGCCGCATGATAAGTCCGACCTCGACAAGAACGCTCCCCAGGCCGATAAACGCAAACATAAGAGCTGCTCTCGTCAAGCTCACCCGCGGCCCGATCACCAGTAGGATAACTAAAACCGCCATCCCAACAATTGGATAGACCAAAACCGCCCTAAGACCGATAATGCGTAATACGAACCAGATTCCAGCCAGAAAAATCCCCAAATGCAATCCTGATACAGCAAGAATGTGCATCAAGCCAGTGCGTCGGAATGCAGCAGCCAAGGAATCAGAGAGCACAGTTCGATCTCCGAATATGATGCCGTGGGCGAGCCCCGCCTCTTCTTTGGGGAGTACCCGATCCAACTTGCCTAAAAGCTTCTGCCGCAAGATGTCTCCTATTCGTAGCAGAACGTTCCCAGCATAACCCACTCGTTCTACTGCCCCATTCTTGTCAACCCGCATGACAGCGAACACTCCCCGCTGAGCAAGGTAGGCGCGGTAATCAAAATCGGAGAATTTAGGTGGGATCTCCCCCTGACCAACAACGTGCACTCGTTCCCCGTAGACTACTGCTCCGTATAGCCTTCCAGGCACATACCAAGTGATTAGTACCCTACCAAATGTGCTGTCTGGAGCGATGGTAAATCGCACAAATCCATCTCCGATTCGCGGGTAAGAAACTACCGTTCCAGTAACATCCCGCAGCGCGGCAGCGCGTCCATACAAGGATTCAACCGGAATTTGAGTGACTAACCCACGAATCACACCGAACAGAGCAACTGAGATAAGGAGCCCAGCCAAAAGATTCCTGTGCCACCGGGAGAGTACTAGTGACAGGAGGACCGTTCCAACAGCTGCCGCATAGATAGGAGAGACTGGGATATACTTGGGCAATATTCCGCCTATCGCAATCCCCGCGGCAAATGATAATCCCACACCGACTGCCGAATATTTCATTTCGCTTATGTTTCCGGTTTATATTGTCAATATACCGTTTCCGCGATATAATGCAATTAATCGTTTGACATGGGGGTGAATTGGCCTCGACGGAGATACCGAAGTGAGGTTGCAAGCGGAGCGTTGCCGTCTCCTAAAACCGGCAAAGCTAAACAATAAGTGCGGATTACGCATTCGCTACTCCTTCCCTCAACTAGGGAAGGACGTCTGATGGAGCTTCCCGCGAGCTCCATTTAGGCGTCGACTGAGCGGGTATATCGAACCTGCGTGCTTCCCGCGGTTCGATGAACTCAATGGAAGCTGGATGAGTGGTATCCTGGTCGTGGGAGACTGCTCATCGAGATGAAAACACGATCCTAAGCTTGTAGACGCCGATCGGAGGTATCTTCGGACGCGGGTTCAAATCCCGCCACCTCCACCAGATAGAATGAACTGCTGAATGAGCCCAAGAATTCACGGGCTCGTTATCTATTTACTCCCACCATCAATGAGACTGCCCGTTGGAGAGCTATGATAACAATCGCTACAATCCCCGGAGAAAGGAGGATCAAAATGATAAAAGCGGAACATGAAAACAGCATGATGGTGAGATTCAAAGACGGGGAAACCCTCCCAACCGGATTGACCGAATTGGGAGTTAAATCAGGCGTTATCGTAAACGGCGTCGGAATGTTGCGCGACCTCGAGCTCGGCTACTGGGACGGAAGCAACTATGTGATCGAGAAAATCCCCGAACCCGTGGAACTACTTAGCCTGCAGGGGAACATTGGTGTAAAAGACGGAGAACCGGTGGTACATGCACATGTTGCGGTGGCAAAGAAAGGCGGAGCGGCATATGGCGGGCATATCCTACGTGCCACGGTGCACAATACTGCGGAGGTATTCATCTACAAATTTGGCGTGATCCGCCTGCTACGAAAGATGGAGGAGACAGGCCTCGCTGGGCTCTATCCCGAAGTCAGTTAAATTGGGTTTCTCCGCGCAGGCCGTTCAGAAACTCGAGCCCAGAAACTCGTGGACGCCCCTCCCGCTGCAGCTCGATGATCTCGAGAAGTTCATCACCTGTAGCGACGAGTAGTCTGCCTGTCTCTGGGAGAGCAATCGCCCCTGGTAGGTGATTGCCGCGCTTGATTCCGGTGTGACGACTTTTGTGTATTTTTACGCGCTTTCCTGAAAGATGGGTGAACGCGCCGGGCCAAGGATTTGTCCCTCGAATTAGATTGTGGATCTCCTGAGCTGGTTTAGTCCAATCGATTTTCCCGTCTTCGCGTGAAAGCCGCGGAGCCAAAGTCGCTTGGGAATCATCCTGTGGAATCGGAGTGATCTTTCTTGATACAAGTCTATCCAGGGTCTCCACAATGAGCTCAGCCCCGATGACTGCAAGACGATCGTGTAACTCGCCCGCGGTTTCATTCGGCCCGATCTCGGTCTTCTTTTGCATAAGGATCGGTCCGGTATCCATACCAGAGTCTACCAGAAACGTGGTGACACCGGTTTCATGCTCTCCGTTGATTATCGCCCAATTGATCGGAGCAGCCCCCCGGTAACGGGGAAGGAGGGAGGCGTGAATATTTATCGTGCCGATCTGAGGGATCTCAATCAGCTCCGGTTTTAATATTTGCCCGTAAGCGGCAACTACAATTGCATCGGGGTGCGCTTCCCCAATCTTTGCCAATGCATCCAGGGAGTTGACCTTTTCCGGCTGAAACACCGGGATCCCTAGCCGAATGGCTTCCACCTTAACGGACGGCGGGGTGAGGACAGCGTGCCGTCCGACCGGCCGGTCGGGTTGCGTCACTACAAGCGCGATCTCATGCACACCTTGCAACGCAGCAAGGGCTGGGCAGGCAAACTCTGAAGTACCGAGAAAGACGATTCTCACTTATCCTTCTCCCGTTGCTTACGCGCATACTCCTTGAGCAGAAAGCGACGTTTAGCCGGGCTCAAATGATCGATAAATAGGACCCCATTCAAATGATCGATCTCATGTTGAATCGCCCGTGCCATTAACCCTTCTCCCTCCAGGGTAATCTCCTTTTCATCAAGGGTGTAACCGCGTACTACAGCATGCACACGACGTACCACCTGAGCGTCAACACCGGGGACGCTCAGGCAGCCTTCAGTCGCTTCCTCCATCTCATTAGAGAGTTCGACGATCTCCGGATTGATCAGAACATAGAACTCCCCCTCGATATCCAGGACAATTATCCGTTTATCAATTCCAATTTGCGGAGCGGCTAATCCAAGCCCATTTGCCCGGAGCATTGCTTCGACCATCGCTTCGGATATTTTTTTTACCCGCGCGTCGATACTGGTAATTGGCGACGCTTTTTTGCGCAAGATCGGGTCGCCGTAGGTCACTATTTCACTTGAAATCTCCTTGTGTGCCATATCGAGTGATTATAAAGTAGGGGATATGAGCCCACAAATCGACGATAAGCTGCGAGAAACAGCAGAGAAGATCCTGATGCTCGAAATCTCGCGTGGATACCGGGACGACGCTGTGACAAGCGGACTCGAGGAGTTCGTACGCCGTAATCTCCCTCCTGACGCCCACGCGATCGTTTCCGGTTATGCTTCAGCACCGCATTTTGCCCGCGTGCAGGCGGTGGAACGATTGCTCAGTTACCTGCGTGCCGGGATTCCTCCCGCTCCGTCACCAGAGGCGTTGTGCCAGCCGGTGAGCCAAGCAGCGGGAGTGGGGAAAAAACGCGCCCTGCTCTTAGAAAAACTGGGGATCAAAACGATCGAGGATCTGCTGCTGTACCTTCCTCGCCGGCTGGAGGATCGCAGGAAGTTTGTGCGGATCGGAGAACTTCACCCAGGAGATACCGTGTGTGTGCAGGGGAGTATTGCCGCTGTATCACAAGTGCGGGTAAATCCACGCATGCAGATGATAAAAGCAGCCATCGGGGACGGAACCGGATTTTTGTACGCGGTTTGGTTCAACCAACCATGGGTGGCAAAACAGTTGCGTCGTGGGGAAGAAATTGCCTTGTACGGGAAGGTCGAACGAAGCTATGGCGAGCTTCAGATGAAGAGTCCGGTATGGGAACCAGCGGGAGCAGGAATGGAAACTGGCCGTATCGTCCCGATCTACCCAGCGACTGAAGGAGCAAGCGACCGATTGATCAGGGGTGTTATCGCGCGCAACCTAGAGATCTACGCCGACGCTATACCGGATATCCTCCCCGCGGAATTGCGGGCACGAGAGGGTCTGTTGAAAAAAAAGGAAGCAGTGAGAATGATCCACTTCCCGCCCGATCCGGAGGGATTCGAGCGAGCACGCCGTAGCCTCGCCTACGAGGAACTCTTCCTTCTTCAGCTCGGCCTGCTCGCCGAGGTCCAACCAGGCTCGGGAAAATCCCATGCCGACGGTGGGGCATTGGCAGTGTCGTTCCTTGCAAGCCTCCGGTTCCGTCTCACCCGTGCCCAAATCACTGCCTTGAGAGAGATCGTTGCCGACCTGCGTGCTGAACGGCGGATGCTGCGCTTGTTGCAAGGAGACGTAGGGGCAGGGAAAACGATAGTCGCATTGGCCGCAGCTCTATACGCTATTGAGGCTGGATACCAAGTGGCGCTTATGGCTCCGACTGAGATCCTCGCCGAACAGCACGCCCGACGGATCAATGAGTTGTTCTCCGACCTGCCGGTGCGGGTTGGGCTCCTTACCGCTTCGACCAAGGACAAAGCCAAGTTGAAAGCTCAACTCTCCGCCGGGAAGATAGATCTTCTCATCGGTACCCATGCCTTAATCCAGGAGGACGTAGAGTTTCGCGCTCTTGGATTTGTGATAATCGATGAACAGCACCGATTTGGCGTGGTACAGCGAGCAGCAATTGAGGAAAAAGGAAAGGACATCGATCTCCTCGTGATGAGCGCCACCCCGATCCCGCGCACGATCGCCCTCACCCTGTATGGAGAATTCGAGGTCTCTCTGATCGACACCCTTCCCTACGGCTCACCGCAGATCCGCACGGTGTGGGTGGCTCAGTCACACCGTGATGAAGTCTACTCTGAGGTGGAGCGCCTTCTTTCCCAGGGCAGGAAGGGGTTCGTCGTTCTCCCGCTCGTCGAGGAGTCGGAGAAGCTCGATCTAAAAGCGGCGGTGCAGACCGCCAACGAGCTGCGGGCGCGCTTTTCATCTTACAGCGTTGGCCTTGTACACGGCCGGATGTCGAGCGATGAGAAGAATCGAATGATGGCCGATTTTCACGCAGGCAGGATACAGCTACTTGTGACGACAACGGTGATTGAGGTAGGAATCGACGTCCAGGATGCTGATTTCATGGTAATCGAACATGCTGAGCGTTTCGGGTTATCCCAACTTCACCAGCTGCGCGGTCGAATCGGAAGAAACGGTCAGAAGGCAATCTGTTTCGCCGTCGCTGATGCGAAGACCGACGAGGCAAAACGGAGGCTCACCGCGTTCTCCGAGCACTTGGACGGATTCCGGATCGCCGAAGAGGATTTTCTGATCCGGGGTCCGGGCGATCTCCTTGGAACGCGACAACATGGCTTTCTGACAAGGCTACGGGCAGTCGATCTGACCCGGGATATCGATCTCATGCAACGGGCTCGTGCCGCGGCACGCGAGCTGCACAACACCGGCATTCCTAAGGAACTAAGGGACGAAGTGAAACGAAGGTTCGGAGAGGTCCTGAAATGGCTGCAGGTCTAGTGGATGAGCGTTCCTACCCGTTCTCCCGCTGCGAGTCGACGCAGGGCGTCTTCTTCTTCGAAGTCGAATACGGCAATCGGTACCCTGTGCTCTTTGCAGATCTCAACCGCAGCGAGATCCATCACCCCATAGCGTTTTTCCAGAAACTCGTCGTACGATAGTTCCGAAATCAGACGGGCATCACCACCGCTGTTTGGATCGGCGGTGAACACTCCGGGGACGTTCGACGCTTTGGCAAGCAGTTCGGCGCCGATCATCACTGCGCGGATCGCGGCAGCAGTATCGGTGGTGACAAATGGGTTTCCCGTTCCCCCGGTAAATATGACGATCGCTCCTTCAGTGAGAGCTTTTTCCGCCTGCCGAAGTGAAATCGGTTCGGTAAATTGAGTCAACACGGCGGATTGAATAAGCGCCGCCCGCCCTGCCCGTTCCAAATAGCTTCGTAGAACGAGCCCGTTCAGTACTGTAGCGAGCATCCCCAGCTCATCGGCATCGACCCGAGCGAGCCAGCCGCTCCGTGCTCCGCGCAGGATGTTTCCCCCGCCGACAACAACGGCCAATTCCATATCGGTAACGGACGCTATCCTCTGGGAAACGGCGGATATCCGTTCGGGAGAGAAGGGGGATGCCTGGCCAAACGCCTCACCGCTCAATTTGAGGAGGAGGCGTTTGCAGGGCATCTTTTACTCCCCTTCTCCGATTTCGAACCGGGCGAACCGCTTAATCGAGATGTTCTCCCCGGTCTTTTGACGTAGTTCTGCGATCAGATCCTCGATCGTACGGGACGGATCCTTTACAAACGGTTGCTTCATCAGACATGCCTCAGTATAAAATTTCTTGATCCGCCCTTCGACGATCTTCTCTACAACCTGTGCGGGTTTTCCTTCTTTCTCTGCCTGTTTACGGTAGATTTCGCGTTCGGCTTCCAGGTCTGCTTCAGGGACATCCTCCGGGGAGACGTAACGCGGCTTGGCAGCAGCTATGTGCATGGCGAGATCGCGGATAAAGTCACGGAAGTCAGCACTGTTCGCAGCGAAGTCAGTGTTACTCGCCACTTCCACCAGCACCCCCACCTTTCCACTGTGGTGGACATATGCCTCGATTCGGCCTTCGGTCGCTTCGCGCCCCTTGTGGGCGAGGAGTTCGCGCCCCTCTTCGCGCAGGATTTTTTTCGCCTGCTCCATGTCGCCGTTTGCCTTCATCAAGGCGCGCTTGCAATCCATAATTCCAACGCCGGTTTCGTCGCGTAGTTTTTTTACGTCTTCACTCTTTATCGCGGTCATTCTCTGTTCCTTCCTCCGCTTCTTCCTTCTCCTCCACCACTGGTTTTGGCTCCTCTGCGACCGTCTCGGAGGCCACTGGCTCCGCGGGTGGTTCTTCTGAAACCTCCTCAGCGACTTGATCAGCTGACACCTCCGCAGCAACAGGAATAGCCTCGCCTTCCTCAGCTTCTCCTGTAGCCGTCTCCCCTTCCACCTGTTCTGCTGCCGCTTCCACCATCTCCTGGCGCCCTTCGCGCCCCTCGAGTACAGCATCGGCGATACGGGAGGTGATCAACCGGGTCGCCTTGATTGCATCATCATTCCCCGGAATGGGGAAATCGATCGGGTCAGGATCACAGTTAGTATCGACGATCGCGATAACCGGAATCTTCATGATATTTGCTTCGTGCACGGCATTCGCTTCGATATCCGGATCAATGACATAGATCAAATCCGGAACACGTTCCAGATGACGCAGACCATCAAGATTGCGTTGCAGTTTGGCAAGCTCGCGTCGCAGGCGGTTCCCTTCTTTTTTGGAGAAGTGATCGATCGTCCCGTCCTCCACCATTCGCTCGAGCTCCTTCATGCGTTCGATGCTCTTCTTAATTGTAGCGAAATTGGTCAGGGTGCCCCCGAGCCAACGACGGTTGACGTAGTGAGCGCCACAGCGATGAGCCTCTTCGGCAATAGTCGCCTGAACTTGCTTCTTTGTTCCCACAAACAGGATCTCGTCTCCCTGTGCGACCCGGTCGCGAATAAAGAAGTACGCTCGTTTGAACATCTCCACCGTCTGTTCAAGGTCGATGATATGAATCCCTTTCCGTTCGGTGAAGATGTAACGAGCCATCTTGGGGTTCCACTTACGTGTACGGTGACCGAAATGCACTCCGGTCTCCAGTAATTCTTTCATTGTCAGAACTTCCACATCACCCTCCCGTGATTTTGTCTTAAGATCGCCAAAGTATAGCAAACTGGGAAAGCTCCCGCAATCCACGGTGGGAACCCGGCAAAATTTGCTCAAATCAATCCGAATTACGATGATGACCACGAGGTAAGCTGATGTTGCTTCTGTAGCAAACTTTGAGAGAGGTGCTGAAAATCTGAAATCATCTCTGTCACCGAGTCAAATAGCTTTTGGGTTCGCGTTAGGAATATTCGCCGGGCTTCCCCGATGGGGTTCATGTAATTCATCTTGATACTGCTTACCCGCTGCAGCTCCAGTTCGTTCCTGATATCCATGGTGCTGTTCAAACTCCTCTTGTTCGGACTCGCCCCGGTTGGGTACGCTCGGAGGATACCTCCTCAAACCGACCCGTGGCCTAGTTGGGTTATGGCGTTTCCTCTTCCACTTCCAGTTATTGCGCCGATCGGCTACAACCGCTATCTCCTACTGGGAAGAGTTGTTATCGCAGTTGGAATCTTAGTCCCGTTTTCTTTTGGAATGCGATTGTTCCTGGTGAGGAAGCCCCGTTCAGCAACAACTATCAGAAACTTGCCTCCGAAGTAAACGCATATGCGCAAGCCATCATCCACAGCTCAGAAACTGAAACGCCCCCTATAAGATACATTGAATGAACTCTTCAAATCGTTGTTCCCGCAACCGGGAAATCGCAACTAGTGAACTTGGCCGTTGTGTCACTTCCTTCTAAATTTAAGCCACCCAACCTCTACAAAACTCAGAACAGACGCATGAACACCATCGTATGAATCCTGCCCAATATACCATTCCTTAACTTTCGGAGTACAAACGTACAGCTTTGTGCGGTAAAATTTTTTGCTTGCTTTACGAAAGGGGTACAAAGCCACTCATGAGAACTACTCTAGAAGAAGTGATAAAAAGATTACGGACGGCGCAGCGTGTTCTTGTTATTGGCCATATCAAGCCGGATGGAGACGATATAAGCTCGGTTGTGTCTCTCGTCCTCATACTGAGGAAACTGGGCACAACCGCGGAAGGATGCATCGCTGATCCAATTCCTTGGTTCTACCAAAGCCTTCACGGAGTATCTGTAATCAAAACTGTAGAAGAACTAAAAGATTACCAGTACGATACATCCGTCACCGTTGACGCTTCCGAGTTATCAAGAATCGGCGACGCTGTCAAACTTCTCCACGGCAATCCTCCGGATATCGCAATTGATCATCATAAAACGAATACCGGTTTTGGTCGCCTTGATTTCTGTGATCCAAAGTATGCCGCCACAGCAATGATAATCTATGAGATAGGTAAACAACTTATAGTATATGACCCAAATCTAGCCGAATCTACTCTTTTAGGAATAGCAACCGATACCGGTTTTTTCAAATATGCAAACACTGATTATAAAGTCTTTTTATATGCTGCGGAATTACTACAAGCAGGCGCTGACATTCAGCACATTGCCTCTGCGGTATTAGAGCACCGCACTCTGAATGAAATACGCCTTCTCACTGAAATGTTCAATGCATTGAAGATTTCTGAAGACGGTAAACTCGCATGGTCGTTCATTTCCACCGAGATGCTTATCCGAAATGGATGTACCGAGGAAGAAACCGAAGGACTCGTCGGGGAAATTCGGGCTATCCATGGAGTTGAAATCGCTATTCTATTTATAGAATGGCCGAAACATCACGTACACATATCATTCAGATCTAAAAGTTACGCTGACGTCAGCGGTCTCGCGCTCAAGTTTGGAGGAGGAGGGCACTCCCGCGCTGCCGGTTGCAGCTGCAAAAATGTCGATCCAGAATCCCTTATCGAGAAAGTAATTTCTGAAGCGGCAAAGATCCTATAATCCATTTATCGAGCACTGAACTCACAGCAGGTGACCTAAGTCCTACGAGATACTCACTTCTGCTACTTGACTCAACCACTATAGTTGATGTATAGTGCTAATGAGGTGGAAATTAGATTGGAGAGGGGGTGATGCAAGACTTCCATCTAGTTTACCAACTATAAATCAACACCAGCAGGGCTGGAATAAAAAAGGAGGTCCATCCAAATGAAGTGGGGGAAGTATCCGGAGAAGTTTGTAACTAAGTTCTTGGGGCCGAAAGGGATTTTCATACTGTTAACGCTGGCGGCGTTATTGCTACTGAGTGGCGCTACGGACAAATGGGGGTTGTAAACAAAAGAGGTAAAAGCTAGTTAAATTACCGAACGAACAAATTTGTTTGTAACACGAAGGGGGAAGCTTGTCTTCCCCCTTTTAATCTTGTAGAGTAGTAGCAAATGCCACTAAAAACTAGTGCAAAGATATATCTATGGACGGTCTTCGTCCTGGCTGCTCTCTGCATTGTTATACACCTTCCGTCTGTAGAATTAACAAGACATTTCATCTCTACATTGGCGTTCCTCTCGGTTATTGCGTTTATTTGTGAAATTTACGAAATTGAAATAACCTATAAACGGCGCACTTCGGCCTCTATAGCAATATACCTGGCAGCCATCTTCCTCGGAGGCCCTACTCTTGCAATTCTTGCAGCCCTAATTGGTACATTAATAGCTGAAATCATCCTTAGATGGGAGGCATTATCGAAAAGCGCATCCTCTTTCTTCTATCATGTAGCGTTCAACGTCAGCCAAATAATAATAGCAGTTGCAGTCGCGTCAGCTGTGTTTAACGTGACAGGAGGGCATCCGCCCCCGTTTGAAACATTAACCGATTTTATTCCCCCAGTACTCGCGTTCGTGACCTATATTCTGGTCAATACCTCATTGGTGTCAATTATAATTCACCTCACCGAAAGAGTGAGCTTCTCATACCATCTGAAGTTCACCCTGCGGCACCTCCATGTCCAATTTCTTTCCCTTGGCGTGCTCTCCCTTCTACTCGCTATCGTTTACCACATACGACCGTGGTACATTCTGCTCGTTATTGTTCCTCTAGCGCTTGTTCATCTATCCCTCCGTAGCTACATGCGCCTTCGCCATCAGGCACAAGAGACGTTCGAAAAAATGATCCAAAGCCTGATGGAACGTGACCGTTACACCGCTGAGCATTCGGAGGGAGTGGCGCAAATTGCGCAGCGGGTAGCACGTGGATTTAACCTCCCCGAGGACGAAGTCGAACGGATCGTAGCGGCTGCACGGGTCCACGATATCGGTAAGATTGCCATTCCTGATAATATCCTGTTAAAACCGGGTAAGCTTACAGATGAGGAGTGGGAAGCAATAAAGCAGCATCCCGTATTGAGCGCCAATCTCCTCGATGGCCTGGAAATATACGACGGTGGCATCGATATCATAAGGCATCATCACGAGCATTGGAACGGTACTGGTTATCCGGATGGGTTAAAAGGCGAAGAGATTCCACTTGGTGCCCGGATCGTCGCTGTAGCCGATGTCTACAACGCTCTAACCACAGACCGCCCATACCGTAAGGCTTATTCCAAAGAGGAAGCCCTGGAAATCATAAAAGATATGAGCGGCAAAGATCTTGATCCACAGGTAGTAGAAGTATTCCTGAAGGTGATCTAACATGATTTTACTGTGGGCGATGCTTCTCGGACTGCTAATAGGTTTTTTACGCCGTGGCAATCTAAGCAATCTAGCCCACACTGACCTGAAAGGGAAATGGTTGATTCTCGGGGCACTAGTAGTCCAACTGCTAATCTTCCCCTTAGGCCATTCCGCTCCTATCCTACAAACTGGAACGGAGTACCTACACATTCTTTCATATGTGTTTCTGTTCGCATTTATTGTGATGAATAAACGTTACCTTGGGCTCGTCATCACCGGACTGGGAATGATGCTGAATATCACGGTGATAGCCGCCAATAATGGATACATGCCTGCTTCAGCAGAAGCTTTACGCAAAGCTGGGTTAGACCGAGTAGCAGCCACCCTCGAGTCAGGGTTCCATCATGGAAATACCATCCTAATGAGTGCTCATACAAAACTTAACTTCCTCGGTGACATTTTTTCCGCACCAAAATATATTCCGTTTTCGACCGCATTCAGCATCGGGGATATACTTATTGGGTTAGGAATAGCCATTTTTCTGGCAATCGAAATGCCGAGGAACCGCTGTTCTGATTGATTGTTTAACAAAACTCATCTCGCAGGTGAAGATATGAGCCCACGTGCACTTGTCACAGGAGGAACGGGATTTATCGGATCGAGTATAGTGCGAGAGCTCTTGCGAGCGGGTTACGCTGTGCGGGTACTGGTACGCCCAAATTCGGACACTCGTAATCTGGCCGAACTCGATATCGAGACCGTAGAAGGGGATATCACTGATATTTCATCTGTACAACGGGCCATATCGGGCTGCGAAGTGGTATTTCACGCTGCTGCACTATATTCCTTCTGGGTGCGGGATTCCAAGCTCATATATCGAGTAAATGTAGGCGGCACTGAAAACGTTCTTTCCACTGCAAAGAGAGCCGGGATCGAACGAATCGTGTACACAAGTTCAGTTGCTGCTCTTGCCGTTCCCGAAGGAAAGACCCCAGTAACCGAGGAGACTCCGATAGATCCGAAGAAGATCATCGGGGATTACAAACGCAGTAAGTACAAAGCGGAACAACTCGCCCTCAAGCTCGCGAGCAAAGGTCTCCCCGTAGTGATCGTGAATCCCACGTTTCCCGTTGGGCCACGAGATATCAAACCGACTCCAACCGGACGTATGATCCTCGACTTTCTGAACCACCGTATGCCAGCGTATATGGAAACAGGGATGAACGTAGTCGATGTGGAAAATGTGGCAACCGGACATCTGCTTGCCCTGGAAAAAGGACGAATAGGGGAACGTTATATCCTTGGTGGCAAGAATATGCGAATGGCTGAATTACTTCAGCTCCTCTCCGAGATTACTGGAATACCTGCCCCACGGATCCGGCTCCCCTATTATCCGATTCTCGGACTTTCATATATCAACGCGGCGTGGTGCCAGGTGACAGGCCGTATCCCGCGCATGACCCCAGACACAATACGGATGTCACGCCACTACATGTATTATGATCCCGGGAAAGCAATTCGCGAGTTAGGTCTCCCCCAAACCCAACCCAAAACCGCTCTCCAAAAAGCCGTTACTTGGTTTCAAGACAACGGCTACGTGCAAGGCTAGCTGCCGTTCCGGTTGCGCGGGTCACCGAGGAGATAAGCGACTATTTCGTCCACCTTGGCAGTGGCAAGGCAGATCGAGGAATCAGCTGCCCCATAGTACATCCATAGCTTACCGTTGCGCACGATCCCCCCACATGGAAAGACAACATTTGGAACATCGCCGGTACGTTCGTACGGCGCCTGGGGACCGAGAATCCAGTGATGCGAGCGTGCTAACAACCGCTGGGGCTGTTCTAAATCGAGAAGTGCAGCGCCAACGCGATAGATCGGTCCACTGACCATATCTTTAATTCCATGATATATCAACAACCAACCGTGTTCAGTCTCAATCGGAGGAAGACCTGTGCCCACTTTTGCCCCGTCCCACCACGGCCCAGCACGCATGGGAAGAACGACTTCATTTTGCCCCCAGTGAATTAAATCGGAAGAATATGCAAGCCATATGCTCCCCTCACCACCGCGGGGACGGTGGAGAATAGCATAACGCCCCCCTATCTTGCGGGGAAACAGCGCAGCGTCTTTGTTATTAGGAGGGAATGCGAGCCCGAGTCGTTTCACGCTCTTGAAATCGGTTGTAGTGGCAAGCGCTACCGCTGGTCCGTAACCGGAATAAGCAGTATAAGCAAGGACCCAGTTATCCAGCTCTTCCACCCGAGTGACGCGTGAATCCTCAACTCCATAGGCTTCGTAAGGCGAGCCCTGATCCGGATGAAGAAGCGGTCGTTCTTCTATCCGCCAATCCGTAACCCCATCTCGACTTCGAGCCACAGTCAGATGTGAACGGCCAGAACGACTTTCCACTCGCAACAGCAGTAAAACCTCATCGCCGAGATCGGCAGCGCCTGCATTGAACACAGCATTAGCAGGATATGGTAAATCAGAAACCTGTATAAGTGGATTATGTTCACTGCGGACAAAAATCTCGTTCATCAAAACTCTCCTTTGTAACTCGCCTTTGTTGGTCCCGAAGTATGATCACAAATAACCAATCGGTCAAGTATCTCCTCGGAGTAGTCTGCCTTGAAGTAAAGTATCCTTGAACACCCATCTACTCATTGTTAACTGCCTTCACCGCACAAGAATCATCACCAGATCAGCAACGTTTGTGCCAGTCGGGCCGGTGCGTATCAGGGCATCTACGGTGTGCAACGCCGTGTACGCGTCGTTTCGCGCCAGGACATCCCACGGATCAATTTGACGTGCGTGCATCCTTTCGACTGTCTCCCCGTCTACTATCCCACCTGCGGCATCTGTCGGACCATCGCGTCCGTCAGTTCCCAGTGAGACGATGATCACCCCGGGAAGTCCGGAAATCCCCAACGCCGCTGATAAAGCAAGCTCTTGGTTGCGTCCTCCTTTTCCATTCCCACGCACCGTGACCGTTGTCTCTCCGGCTGCGAGGATGAGGGCAGGCGTAGAGACAGGGCGACCATTGGTCACCACTTCACGCGCCATGGCAGCAAACGCCTTCCCTATTTCTCGCGCTTCTCCCTCAATTGTTGTAGTAAGAATAAGAGTGTTGTAACCAAGTTGTTTACCTTCCCGTTGTGCCGCTTCCACCGCAATTGATCCAGAACCGGCTATCACGTAGCTCGTCCGACTGAATGTAGGATCATCAGGCTTCGGGGTCTCTGGGATTGCTCCTTGAACACCGGCCAAGAGATGGTTTCGGACTGCCTCCGGAACCTTCTCCCACAGGTGATACCGTGTAAGAACCTCAACAGCTTCAGAAAAGGTAGTAGTGTCGGGAGCTGTAGGCCCGGAGGCAATCATATCCACCGGATCTCCTGGTACATCGGAAAGGATAATGGACACAACCCGGGCAGGAAAAGCCCGTTTTGCCAACTGCCCTCCTTTGAGCTGAGAGAGATGCTTACGAACTGTATTTATCTCTTGAATGCGTGCCCCGGATAAGAGAAGAAGTTGATTGGTTTCCATAAGGTTAGGCAGAGTTATAGGCGGAGTAGGCAGGGTTAAAAGGGCTGATCCACCGCCCGAGATAAGCACGATTACCAAGTCGTTCTCCCCTGTATCCTCAACTATAGAAGCTATCCGCTGTGCTGCTTCCAGCCCCCGCGCATCCGGAACCGGATGCGCTGCCTCCACCACCTCGATCCTCTGGGTTGGTACTTTGTACCCATCTGCGGTAACAACAAGTCCGGCGGTGATCCTCCCATCCAGCACCTCTTCTAACGCCACTGCCATACGCGCCGAAGCCTTCCCCATACCAACAACATACACTCGAGCGATTTGGGTTAGATCAAATTCCTTCTCTCCAACACGAAGGGTATCACCCTGTCTTATTACACTTCTGTGCAAACATGCTTCGGGCGAGACAGCGCGTAAAGCTGTTTGGAATATTTGTTCACTATCCGCACGCATATTTAAAATATCTTTAGCCATTTATATTCACCAGATAGCGATAATCCGAAAAAACCATGCATTGCCTTTGAATATAGGCCTCCGCTTCTTCATCCGTCATCGCCTCCGTTTCTCTTACAAGGCTCAAGAACCTTCCTTGCCACAGTACGCGTAACGCATCGAGGATTCGCAAATCCTCATCCCGGGAAAACGCGTTGACCGCAAGGTATATCGCCCGTACCCACAGATCGAGCGGGAAAGAGAACTTATCAAATGGCAGCTTACACACCTGCTCAAGTTCCGGGTTAAGCCCTGCAAGAAAGGTGGCTTTATCACGAACTAACTCATTGTACTTTGCGTGGAATTGCTCAAACAGGTGCTTTTTATCTACGATTAATTCCCTGGGACGAACATCGGGAAGCTCGCCTATCCGTTCGATCTGTTTAACTTCCTTGACCTTTTCGATATAGGCGCGATAGTGCTTGATAAGCCGAAACAACGTTCCAACGACCTGGTAAAACATCGGAACGAGAAGTTTCTCCGGATCTGCGTACTGCTTGGTTGATTCGTGTTCCTTCACCCCAAGGACAGCCTCTACAAGACTCATTCCTTCAATTCCAGAGACTAAAGTAATGAAAATGTCGATTCCAAATTTCGCTGGAAACAGCGGATGGCGCAAAAGCTTACCAACTGTTCGCGCAGATATTCCATACTCACCCCCAATCGGTTGCCGCACCCCGAGTCCAAACAGCACATTCGTTAGCGGATAAGCAATTTGGTTGGTGATTACTCCATCGTAGCGATGGCGAAGGTAATAGGGGACGACAAGATCGTGCCCGTTTACAATCGGGGAAAGCAACTTTTCTACCCAATCAGGCCTGATGCTTGTCAAATCTCCATCCACAAGGGCAACAGCTTTAGCATTATGATCTCGTGCAATCTCAAAAATAGTCCGAACGGCACTCCCTTTACCGACTTCACCTTTTTCCGTCACCACGAGTTTTTTCGCTTGCGTCTCAGTACTAGCAGCAATATCGCGTGTGCCATCAGTAGAAAAACCATCAGAGACGATAATCAAACAAGGGCGTCCCGGGGTAAACTGCGCTAATCCCCGATCGACCGTTCTTA